>NZ_JBFBIL010000030.1:0-33842 GCF_040685575.1 Kitasatospora sp. NPDC088351
CCGTGGCCCGGACCGTGGACGGCGAGCACCGGGTGTACGCCCGGTTCGTTGGGGACCAACGCCGGCCGCCGGTGGTCGGTGGTGGTGCCCAGTGGCTCCGCTGTTTTCGCCGACGCCGGTCACACCACCCGCACCGGGCAACGCGACGTCAGAGCGTAACCGGCTGCTCACAGTACCGAGCGCACCGCGTTCGAGACCGCGCCGAGCCGGGTGTAGACGCCGGGGTGGACGGCCTCCGCGCAACCCGTTCCCCAGGAAACCAGTCCGACCAGTCGGCCCGCGACGATCAGCGGGCCGCCACTGTCCCCCTGACAGGCGTCCTTGCCACCCTTCTCCTCGCCCGCGCAGACCATGCCGCGGGCGTCGAAACGCCCGTCCGGGCCGCCGGGGTAGGCGTGCGCACAGGTCTGGTCCGCGATGATCGGCACATCGACACCACGGAGCGTCGGCGAGTAGTTACCCGTTCCGCTGGTGTCCCCCCAGCCGAAGACCTGCGCCCTGGTCCCCGGCGCATACGGCTCGGCCTCCCCCTGGCCGACCATGCCGATCACCGGCCGGGTGCCCTGTGACTCGGTGAGGGTCAGCACCGCCACGTCGTTCATGTTGGCGGCGAAGGCGTAGTCGGGGTGGATCCAGACCGACTGGACGGCCACCTCACGACCGATCGAGCCGCGCAGGTCGTCCCGCCCGACCACGACCTTCAGGCCCGGCCGGTCCACCCGCTGGCCCTTGGACTCGTCGTAGAAGCAGTGCGCGGCCGTCACCACCTTCGTCGCGGTGACCAGCGCGCCACCGCAGAACTGTCCCGAGCGGCCGTTGCCGAACTGCTGGCGGCTGGCGAGCGCCACCGCCCACGGATGGTCCGAGGTGCTCACCGCGACACCGCCGACGATCCTGCGCTGCGCCTCGGCCGGACCGGCCGGACCGAGCGCGAGCGCCGGCGCGGGCAGCGCCGCCAGCAGGGCCAGGGCGACCACCCGGCGGCGGCGTACCGGCCGGGCGGCCGGACGTGCCGGGGACGGGACGGCGGTCGACAGGTCCGTGCGGTCCGGATTGGGCAGCACCGTGTCTCCAGGTTGGCTCGACGGCAGGCAACCGACACAGCGTAGGCGGTCAGCTACATAACGAGACCGTGCGGCACCTCGCATCCACCCGTACGAGCGATGACAACCGTCCGGACGTTGACGCGCCCGGATGTCGCGGACGCCCTCCGCCGGACATGCCGGAGGGCCCGGAGCGATACGCTCCGGGCCCTCCGACGGTACGAACCGCCGAACGGATCAGTCCAGGTAGTCGCGCAGCACCTGGGAACGCGACGGGTGGCGCAGCTTCGACATGGTCTTGGACTCGATCTGGCGGATGCGCTCACGGGTGACCCCGTACACCTTGCCGATCTCGTCGAGCGTCTTCGGCTGACCGTCCGTCAGGCCGAAGCGCATCGAGACCACGCCCGCCTCGCGCTCGGACAGGGTGTCCAGCACCGAGTGCAGCTGCTCCTGGAGCAGGGTGAAGGAGACCGCGTCGGCCGGGACGACCGCCTCGGAGTCCTCGATCAGGTCACCGAACTCGCTGTCGCCGTCCTCGCCCAGCGGGGTGTGCAGCGAGATGGGCTCGCGGCCGTACTTCTGGACCTCGATGACCTTCTCCGGGGTCATGTCGAGTTCCTTGGCCAGCTCCTCCGGGGTGGGCTCGCGGCCCAGGTCCTGGAGCATCTGGCGCTGGACGCGGGCCAGCTTGTTGATGACCTCGACCATGTGCACCGGGATACGGATGGTGCGGGCCTGGTCGGCCATCGCGCGGGTGATCGCCTGGCGGATCCACCACGTCGCGTAGGTGGAGAACTTGTAGCCCTTGGTGTAGTCGAACTTCTCGACCGCGCGGATCAGACCGAGGTTGCCCTCCTGGATCAGGTCCAGGAAGAGCATGCCGCGGCCGGTGTAGCGCTTGGCCAGCGAGACGACCAGCCGGAGGTTGGCCTCCAGCAGGTGGTTCTTGGCGCGGCGGCCGTCCTCGGCGATGATCTCCAGCTCGCGCTTGAGCTTCGGGGCGAGCTTGTCGGCCGCCGAGAGCTTGTCCTCGGCGAACAGGCCGGCCTCGATGCGCTTGGCGAGCTCGACCTCCTGCTCGGCGTTGAGCAGCGGGACCTTGCCGATCTGCTTCAGGTAGTCCTTGACCGGGTCGGCGGTGGCACCCGCGACGGCGACCTGCTGGGCCGGCGCGTCGTCCTCGTCGTCGTCGGAGAGGACGAAGCCCTCCGACTCCTCCTCCGGAGCGTCGCCCTCGGCACCGGCCTTGTCGCCGGGCAGCGCCACGTCCTCGATGAGCTCCTCGTCGCCGAGCAGCTCCTCGTCGCCCTTACCGGCCTTGGCGGTGGTGGTCTTCTTGGCGGCGGCCTTCTTGGCCGGCGCGGCGGTCTTCTTGGCGGCGGCCTTCTTGGCCGGCGCGGCCTTCTTCGCCGGGGCCGCCTTCGCCTCGGCGACGCCGGCGGCCGTCCCCGCGGTGGTGATCTCCGCGGACACCGTGCTGACCGAGGCCGTGGCGGCCGCGACCGCCGGAGCGGAGATGGTGGCGCCGGGCGCGATGCGCACCGGGGGCTTGGTGGGGGCCGCCGAGGCGGACGGGGTCCGAGTGGTGACCGCCTTGGTGGCGGTGCGCTTGGTGGGGCTCTTGGCCGCGACGCTCTTGCGCTTGGCGCCGGCCGGTTCGGCCGCGCTGACCATGAGATCCACCCCTTCCTCAATCAGTACCTGGTTGAGGCTGCGCATGACGTTCTTCCACTTGGTGACCGGGATCTGGTCCGCCTCGAACGCCTGGCGTACGTCGTCACCGGCGATCTGCCCCTGGGCCTTGCCCCGCTCGATGAGCGCCAGCAGAGCCGCGGACTCGGCGATCTCGGGGGGAAGCGAACGGGATGTGCTGGCCGACACGAACAACCTCTCGGACGATGAGTGGACTCGAACCCGTACCGGCCGCCCGAGCGGGCGGGGAAGGAAATCGCGCGTCGGACGCGCGGTGTCGATTCCGACCGACTCGGGCTTGAGGACTGGGTTTGCAGGACGGCAGCAGCGCCGCGGACCAACACAGCATTCTGACATGTTGGGCTATTCCGGAGCTGCTTCCGCTCAGGACACATCGCTGCTACTCGTCAAGTGTTACGCATGGCCTTGGTGTCGCGGGTCACACCGATCGGCGCCCGCGACCCCGGGGCCGACTTCCATCATCCCGCATTCGCGCCCAAGCCTTTGGCATGGACAGGGCATCAAGGGGCTTTCCCAGGAAAAGGGCCCTCCGACTGCGCCAGGCGGTGCAGTCGGAGGGCCGTGGGTTCGCGGGGTTCGATCGGTCGCCGGATGGACGGCTCAGTGCTCCCGGGGAGCGGGAACGGACGGCTCGACCTCCGGGTGCACGGTGAGCAGCGCCCGCATCGCGGCCTCGCCCGCGGTGCCGTCACCGGTGCCGAGCGCGTCGACCAGCCGGGAGTGCAGGCTGACCGAGGCCTCCGAGGGCCGCTCGCAGGAGATGGCCGGGCCGCCCGACACCTGGAGCGCGCAGGAGACGATCCCGGAGAGGTGCTCCAGCATCCGGTTGCCCGCCATCTGCAGAACCAGGGCGTGCAGCTCCGCGTCGGCCCGCGAGTAGGTGGAGAGATCGGCCTGGGCGGCGGCGTGGCCCATGATCTCGATCAGCTCGACCAGCCGCTGCTGGACGTCCTCCCGGCCGTGGCCGGCGGCGAGCCGGGCCGCCAGCGGCTCGATCGCCCAGCGCAGCTCGAACAGCTCCCGGCGCTGCTCGTCGCGCTGCGGACCGAAGGCGCGCCACTCGATGATGTCCGGGTCGAGCAGGTTCCAGTCGCCGACCGGGCGGACCCGGGTGCCGACGTTCGGCCGGGCGCTGACCAGGCCCTTGGCCTCCAGCACGCGCAGCGACTCGCGGACGACGGTGCGGGACACCTCGAACCGCTGGCCGATCTCCTCGGGGACGAGCGGGCGGTCGGCGCCGAGATCACCCGAGACGATCATCTGGCCGAGCTGCTGGACGAGCTGGCCGTGCAGGCCGCGGCCGCGGCTGCTGGTGGTCTTGCGACCGACCCGGGCCAGGTCCGACTCGGCGCCCTCCCAGCGGGGCGCCGGCGGGGTCGGCCGGTCGGCGTACGAGAAGCGGTCCAGATCGCCGGGGCCGTGGATGGCGCCGTCGGCGGAACGGGCAGGGGTCATGGTGGGGTGCGCAAGGGTACTCACAGGTCCTTTGTCGGCGATCGGCGGGCGCAGCTTGAGAATTCTCGTGAAAAGCACACGAAAGGGTGATCGGCCGCGACTGGATAATTGACTTCTTATCAGGAAGAACCGCGCATTACGGTCACTGCTGGTCGATCTTGGCAGACCGTCAGCGGCCGCCCGGAACAGCCGCCGTTCAGAGCGCGCGGCGGCGGACCTGGACCAGCAGGGCCACGAGCAGCAGGACGAACGCGGGCGCCGTCACCGCCGCCAGCAGAGCCGGATCGGTCAGCGCCGCCCCGCTCCGCGCAACCCGGTGGCCCCCGCCGTACACCCATCCGTACGCCCACTCGGCGCCGGACTGGAACGGCAGCAGCTCGGCCGCACGGGTGGGCCGGACCGCACCGGTCTGCCGCAGCAGCAGGGCCACCCCGGTCTCCAGCAGCGGCGGCAGCGCGCACAGCAACAGGACCCCGGCCGAGGCACTGCGGGTCACCGCCGCCGTCAGCACACCGGTCCAGCCCGCCACGACCACCAGCAGGACGAAGGCGAGCAGCGCGGCCGGCGCGCCCTGGCCGGCCCCGAGCGCCACCGGGGCGAGCGCCCCCGGCAGCTCGGCGAGCCCGGTCAGGCCGACCGAGGCCAGTACCTCCGACACCCGGTCCGAGAGCACGGCCGGGTCCGACCAGGCGGCCGCCGTCACCCCGCCCGGCAGCGCGAGGTGCACGGCCACCGCGTCGACCACCAGGGTGACCAGCGCCAGCAGGCCCGCCACCGGGCCGATCACGGCCAGCTTGGCCAGCAGCAGCCGCACCCGACGCAGATACGACACCTGCGAGGCCGGCAGACCCGGGTGCCGCACCTCGTGTCCGTACGAGAGGGCGCCCAGCACCCCGGCGCCGAGGGCCGCGAACGGCAGCGGGACCAGCGGGACGGCCGCCGTCAGCAGCCGCACGCCCGCCGGACCGGCCAGCGGTCCGGTGGGCGTCTGGGCGGCCAGCAGGGCCGCCACCCCGGCGTCGCCGAGGAGGACGGCGGCGAGGAGCAGCCAGGTGGAACGGAGGCCGCGCAGGCGGCGCAGCTCATAGGCCAGGGCGTGCACGGTTCACTCGCTCCGGTGGTCGGGGACGGAGGTGGTCGCGGGGGCGGAGGTGGGAGCGGGGGTGCCCGCGCCGGGGGCGGGGGCCTCGCCGGGGCGGCCGAGGCGGACGGTGTCGGCGGTCAGCAGGTCGGTGGCGTCCTCGCGGTGCTCCCGGGAGGCGGGGCCGCCGCCGGCCTGCCGGGCCAGACCGTTGAGACCGTCCCGGAAGAGCCGGTCCACGGCGACCGTCGGGGAGGCCTCGGCCGGCCCGGCCGGGTCGTCCTGCCGGCGCGCGGGCGGGGTGGCTGGTGCGGGACGGCCGGGCTGGGCGGACGGTGTCGGCCCGGCGGGGCGGGCCGGCGCTCCCGATCGTGGGGTGACCGCCGACAGCGTGGTCGTGGCCGAGGCGGCGGCCGGCGAGGCCGGAAGCGCGAGAGCGGGCAGCGCGCCGGTGTTCAAAGCGCGCTCCGGCGTCACCGCTTCCGCCGTTTCCCTCACCTCCGCCGTCGGCTCCGTCCGGGCGGGGTCCGGCCGGGCCGGTGCCGACCGGATCCGGAGCTCGCCCGAGCGGCCCGAGGCGACGGGCAGGGCGGCGCGGGGAGCGGGCTGTTCGACCACCCGGTCGGCGAGCTCGTGCAGCAGGATGCCGTGGCGGTAGGCGAGTTCACCGATCTCGGTGCGGCCGATGCCCGCTACCGCGAGACCGGCCCCGCCGTCGCGGCGCACCTCGGCACCCTGGCTCACCAGCAGATCGGCGAGCCGGGCCATCTGGGGCCCGCGCACGGCCACCTCCGGGCTGAGCCGGGTCCGGCGAAAGTCCGCCACCGGCTGGTCGGCCACCAGCCGGCCCTGGTCCAGCGTGATGACGCGGTCCGCGAGCTGCGCGGCCTCCCGCGGCGTGCGGGTGGTCACCAGGACCGTCCCGCCCGCGGCTCCGAACGAGCGCAGAAAGGAGTGGAACCACTCCACATTGCGCGGCGAAAGGCCCTCGGTGGGCGCGTCCAGGAGCAGGGCCCCAGGGTCCCCCAGCAGGGCGGCGGCAAGGGCGAGCCGTCCGTGCATACCGGGCGAGAAGGCGCGCAGCCGCTGTCCGGCGACGGCGGCCAGTCTGGTCTGCTCCAGCAGTTCGTCGGCCCGCCGGGCGGGGACACCGGCGGCCGCCGCCAGCATCCTGAGATGGCTGCGCGCCTTCCGGCCGGGGTGTCCGGCCACCGATCCGGCGGCTCCGCCCGGACCGGGCAGCAGCACGCCGACCTCGCGTTCGGGGTGGCGCAGCCGACGGTAGGTGCGACCGTCGAAGAGCGTGACGCCCTGGCCGCGTTCGAGTTCGAGCATCAGGCGCAGGGCGGTGGACTTGCCCGCGCCCTCGGGGCCCAGCAGTGCCGTCACCACGCCGGGCCGGGCGTCGAAGGTGAGGTCGAGCACCGCCGGCGGCCCACCCGTGCGGTAGACCTTGGTCAGTCCGGTGATCTGGATCATCGCTGGCTGCTCCCATGCCCTTGGCCGGCCTGACAGGCGCGGCGCGGGGCCGTGCCCGCACGGGCCCGCGCCAGCACATTAGGGGGCCGGGCCGGGGATTCCGGGCATTGCGGGAGCGGCACGGGGCCGCCGCCTGCACACCTCACCCGATCAGGGGAAAATCCGATCCTGCGACGGGGCAGGGGGCTCGCAGGCGGTAGGGGCGAGGGGTGCGAACTGGTCCGGGCGAGGTACGGGGCGGGGCCCGGGTACGGGGCGGGGCCGACGGCGGGTCAGGACTCCGGGCGCAGCATGGGCGGGTTGAGGACGGTGGCCCCGCCTGCGGTGAACAGCTGTGCGGGGCGGCCACCCTGACGGGTCGTCGTGCCACCGGAGGGCAGCAGGAAGCCGGGGGTGCCGGTCACCTTGCGGTGGAAGTTCCTGGGGTCGAGGACCACGCCCCAGACGGCCTCGTAGACCCGGCGCAGCTCGCCGACGGTGAACTCGGTCGGGCAGAAGGCCGTCGCCAGGGAGGAGTACTCGATCTTCGAGCGGGCGCGCTCCACGCCGTCGGCCAGGATCAGGCCGTGGTCGAAGGCGAGCGGAACGCCGTCGGCCGGGCTCTGTCCGAGCAGTTCGGCGACCGGGGCCCAGCGGGCGCCGCTGGCGTCGCCGCCGGCGCGGGGCGTCGGCAGGTCCGGTGCCAGGACCAGGTAGGCCACGCTGACCACCCGCATCCGGGGGTCGCGCTGAGGGTGTCCGTAGGTCGCGAGCTGTTCCAGATGGGCGCCGGCCGTGCCGGGGCCGGCCACGTCGTGGCCGGGGGCGGAATGCGCGCGCAGACCGGTCTCCTCGGCCAGTTCCCGGGAGGCCGCCTCGGCCAGGCCCTCGTCCGGGCGGACGAATCCTCCGGGCAGGGCCCAGTACCCCTGGAAGGGCGGCTCGCCCCGTCGTACCAGCAGGGCGCACAGGGCGTGGTCCCGCACCGTCAGCACCACCAGGTCAACCGTGACAGCGAACGGGGGGAAGGCCGACGGGTCATAACGCGACATGGCGACGATCATAGTCGTCTCTTTGACGATAAGCACAGGCCTGTGCACGGACCGTGCTGTGCCCCGCAGGTGGCCCGGCTGCCGGATGCCCCGGTCGGGGGCGGGCGAGGGCGGACCGGCGAGGTCCGCCCCCGGGTGGCGGGGGATGTCAGCGGGCGACCAGTTGCAGTTCGGCGGACGCCTCCTCGACCATCGCCACGCCGATCCGGCTGACCCGCACCGAGAACGGTTCGCCCGCGACCCGCAGACCGGTCAGCTGCAGCTCGCCGAGCGGCGCGGTACTGGCCGCCCGGACCAGCACCCGCCCGCCCGGGACATCGGGCCGGACCCCGGCGAGCGCGAACACGGCGTGCACCGCGCCGGCCGCCGAGACCGCCGCCGGGCGGCAGGCGGCCGGGTGCGGTACGGGCGGGCAGCCGGGCGTGCGCTGCTCCCCCGCGTACATCTCGGGCAGCCGCCCCTCGAAGTGCGCGGCCGCGCCGAGCAGGCCCTCCAGCAGCGCGCCGGCCTCGTTCTCGTGGCCGGCCTCGGCCAGCCCGGCGATCGCCAGCGCGGTCTCGTGGACACGTACCGCGCCACCACGGTGGCCCAGCGGGTTGAAGCGGGGCGACTTGGCGCTGAGTGTGCGCAGACCCCAGCCGCTGTCCAGCTCCGGCGCGGCCAGGCGCTGGGCGAGCAGCCTGGTCTGCTCACGGTCCAGCAGGCTCTGGTGCCGGCCGCCGTCGGCGCAGAGCCCCGGGTCGAGGAGGTGGACGAGCGAGGAGGCCACCGCGGGCAGTGGCTGGCCGCCCGGGGCGAGCCCGGCCGCCGGGCGCCCGCCGGAGAGGTCGTCGATCCAGAAACGGTCGCGGAAGCGCCCGCGCAGCGCGGCCGCCCAGTCGCGCCACTCCTCGGCACCGGGGCGTCCGAACTCCTCCAGCAGTTCGGCGCCGTGCAGAGCGGCCCGGTGCGCCTGGGCCTGGACCTCGGCCCGCACCGCCACGGGATGGGCGGCGCGGTCCTCCACCGGGCGGCTCAGATCGGTGACGAAGCCGTCGACCAGACCGCCGCGCAGCGCCCCGAGCGCCCGCTCGGTGGCCGGGAGCAGTTCGGCGACCTCGTGCCGGGGCAGGCCCCAGCGCCAGGCCTCGGCCAGCACCGTGACGAACAGCAGCGTCGCCTCGGTGGCGGTGCAGCTGGGCGGGAGCTCCGGCCCGCCGTGCCGCAGGGCGCCGGGCAGCAGCCCTTCGGGGCGCGGGCCCGGCTGACCCGGTCCGCCCTGGCCCGGAACGGGGGCGAGCTGCTGACGGCGGGCCAGGGCCCGGAGGGTGCCGGCGGCCAGCCGGGTACCCAATGGAAGCGTCAACCGCGCCGCCCACAGCGCGTCGGCCGGGGCCAGCCCGAACCGCCAGGGCGCACCGGAGGCCGGGTAGAGGTCGGTGGGGCGGTCCGGGTCGACGAACAGCAGCCGGCCCAGGGTGTCCAGTGAACGCGCCACCAGCAGTTCGACCCGGGGGTCGTCGCAGCGGATCTCCGGCTCGGACCAGGGCAGCGGCACACCGGGGCCGCGCCCGCCCGGTGGCCGCGGGCCGGGGACGGTGCTCTCCAGCTCGGTGCGCAGCTCGACCGACCAGCGGGCGCCGGGCTGCACGTCCAGGTCCCAGCGGAGCACACCGGCTCCCGCGAGGACGGCGTGCGGCGACGGCTTGGCACTGACGGTGGCGCTGTGGGCCGGGCCCGCCCAGCGCAACCCGGCGGACTGCACCTGGCCGGGCAGGTCCGGCGGGCGATGTCCGGCGGCGATCTCGCCGACCGGGCCGAGGTCCGTTCCGACGGCGATCTCCAGCGGCAGCCGGGCCGGGCGGCTGCCCGTGTTCCGCACGGTGACGGTCTCGACGCCGTCGGCGTGGCGCAGCCGCTCCACGGTGAGCGCCGGGTCGGGGTCCAGATCGCCGGGGAGCCGGACCGCGCCGAGGAAGCGGGCCTGCGCCGCGGTGGTCAGGGTGCCCTGGAGCGGCAGCGGTTCCATACCGCCGAGCCGCAGCTCCATCCGGGCCAGGACCCGGACGCCGGAGCGGTAGAAGCCATGGAGCCCGTGACCGCGCAGTTGCCCGTCCGGTCCGGAGGCGGCCATGGCGGGCGCGTTGACGCAGAGCACCGCGTGGTGGACGGCGGCGGGCTGCGGACGGGGCGGAGCCGCAGGTCGGGCCTGGCCGGCGGGCGTGCCCGCGGGTGCGCCGACCACGCTCTCGGCCGGCATGGCCTGTGGTGGCCTCATGGCGGTCACCGGACTCTCCTCCCCTCGGCGGTCCGGTGGCCGGTGAGGCCGGTGGGCCGCGAGCATGCTCGATCGCGTGCTGATGATGTCGGACCGGCGGGGGTTCCCGTCGGCGTGTGTGCCGTGTCTGGCCGTACCCGGCGCCGGGCCGTGCCATGCGGTGCGGGGTACCGCTGCGGTACCCCGCACCGCCTCGCGCCGGGCACCCCCTGGTGCCCGGCACATGGTCGCCTGCGGCGTCCGGTACCTGCCGTGGGGCAGGAGGCGTCTGCGGGGCGCTCGCACCGCGCCGCGACCGACTCGGACGGCCCGGGTACGGGCGTGCCCACACCGGGGTCTGACGGGCCGACGCCTCGGCCGCCCTCGCCCGGCTTCCGACAGCCCGCAGCCTCACTTCCGGCACCCGGCACGCCCGGGAAACCGTCCGTCTCCGGCCGGCCCGGTGGTCACCCGGGCGCGGTCCCCCGGGGTGAACGCCGCTCACCGGCCGCAGGTAACGCCCGTTCTGTCACTTCGACCAGCAGGCCCGGGCGCGGCAGGCGGTCGTGCCGCCGCCGTCACCGGACCGTTGCCGCCCCACTCCGGTGCCGTTCCGGGTCGAACCGCACGGGCCGAGGCTGTCTGCCGTTTTGTACGAACCACCGGGCGGACGGTCTGGGCAGCGACCGCCCAACCGGTGCCCGGCCGCCGCCAGGATACGGTGCGGGGGTCACGGCACCCGCACCGGTAACACCGTGAGCGGCAACGTGACTGCTGCGACCAGCGCATACCGAGGAGTTGTATGTCCACCGCCAGCCGGCTGCCCGGGATTGTCACGACCGACCACGTCTTCCAGTCGCCCCTCGACCACGCCGCCCCACAGGGCGAGCAGATCGAGGTGTACGCCCGCGAGGTGGTGGCCGCGGGCCGCGAAACGGACGACCTGCCCTGGCTGCTCTTCCTCCAGGGTGGCCCCGGTGGCAAGGCCGGCCGACCGCTCGGCCGGGACGGCTGGCTGGAGCGCGCCCTCGACGAGTACCGGGTGCTCCTGCTCGACCAGCGCGGCACCGGGCGGTCCACGCCCGCGACCCGGCAGACCCTCGCCCGGCGCGGCGGCGCGCGGGAACAGGCGGACTACCTGGCGCACTTCCGCGCGGACTCGATCGTCCGGGACGCCGAGCTGATCCGCCGCCGGCTGCTCGGCGACGACCACCGCTGGAACGTGCTCGGCCAGAGCTTCGGCGGCTTCTGCGCCCTCACCTACCTCTCGATCGCGCCCGACGGCCTGCGTGAGGCCTTCATCACCGGTGGCCTCTCCGGCCTGCGCAGCTCGGCCGACGACGTCTACCGCGCCGCCTACCCCCGGGTCGTCCGCAAGAACGAGGACCACTACGCCCGCTACCCGCAGGACGTCGAGGTGGTACGGCGGATCACCGCGCGTCTGGCCGCAGCCCCTGCGGCCCTGCCCGGCGGCGGGCTGCTGACCGTCGAGGCGTTCCAGTCCCTCGGAATGATGCTCGGCGGCGGCAGCGGTTCCGGCAGCCTGCACTACCTGCTGGAGGAGGCGTGGGTGGAGGGCGCCGCCGGGCCCGAGCTCTCCGACACCTTCCTGGCCGGTGTCCAGGCGAAGCTCTCCTTCGCGGAGGGCCCGCTGTACGCCGTGCTGCACGAGTCGATCTACGGCCAGCGGTCGGTGGACCCGGCCGGCACCGCCTGGTCGGCCGAGCGCGTCCGCAAGGAGTTCACGGAGTTCGACGCCGGGGCCGCGCTGGAGTCCGGGGCGCCGGTGCTGTTCACCGGAGAGATGATCTACCCCTGGATGTTCGACACCGACCCGGCGCTGCGCCCGCTGAAGGAGACCGCGGACCTGCTCGCCGCCCGGACCGACTGGCCCGACCTGTACGACCCGGCCCGGCTGGCCGCCAACGAGGTGCCGGTGGTGGCGGCGGTCTACCACGACGACATGTATGTCGACACCGCCGACTCCCTGGAGACCGCCCGCGCCGTGCGCGGCCTGCGAGCGTGGATCACCAATGAGTGGGAGCACGACGGGCTCCGGGTGAGCGGCGGCAAGGTGCTGGACCGCCTGATCGCCATGGCGCACGGCGAGGCGTAGCGGAGCCCGGTGCCGACGGCGGAACCGCGGCCGACCGGCTGGCCGGACCACCGGTTACGGGCCGCCGGTCGCGGGCCGCCACGCATGTCACCGCGCATGACGGGCTCCCGCCGTCGGGCCCCGCACACCGCGGCACCGGCTGCGCACGGTCGCTGCCGTCGCCGGGGCCGCCCACGGTGTCACCCGGCCCAGCCGGGCCTTCCGGACGGCACCCTGGAATGCGGCGCGCCTGCGCGGGCAGGCACGCGCCCGGCCCGGGGTCGGACGGTCCGCCCTCGGACCGTCCGGGATCCCCGGCCACCGGCGCGGCCCGCAGTCCCGGGTTCGGGGGACCGGCCGGATGGTCCCCCGAACCCGGGACCGCCGGGGCGACGGACTCGGCGACCGCCCCTGAGGCAGCTCGGCGCGGGGACCTGGCCGGCGCCGGGGCGGGTTCACCGTCCGGGCCCGTCGGCGGGCCGCCCGGCTCGTCGGCGGCCGGGCCTGACACCACCGCTTCCCCGGCCGTTCCGCCGGAACGGACCGCGGTGCGCCGCTGTCGCTCCGCCGCCACGCTCGCCAGCAGCGCATCCGGGGACATGCCTTCGTTCAGCGACTCGTACAGGAGCTGGGCCAGCAGGTAGGAGGGGGCGAGGCGGAGTGTGTGGGCGAGCACCACACGGGCCGTCGCGATGTCCCCCGCGACCCAGGACGTCCAGGCCAGCAACGTGAGCGGGGCCGCGGCACAGCTCGTGTAGGGCGGGACACAATGCCGGGCGAGGAAACGCCACAGCCGCTGTGCGGGGGCGATCTCCTCGGGCCGGGTGTACTCGGCGGCGCGGTCGCGGGTGATCCTGTCCTGGAGGGCGATGATCAGCAGCGCCGTCCGGTGCTCGTCGAGTTCACGGGCGCCGGCCGAGAACTCGGCGACCGCCTGGTCGAGCAGCTCGGCGCCCCGCTCCCGGGACAGCGGCGGCCGGCTCCCCACTACTCCACCGCCGCCCTTGACCCGGGCGATCGCCGAGCGCTGGGTATCGGCGCCGGGCGGGCCGATCGGAACCAGCCCGGCGATGATCGCCTTACGGCTCCCCCGGGGAGCGAAACCGGCGACGGTGGCCGCGGCGGCCACCGGGCCGGGGTCGGGAGAGCGCCTGATCGGATTGCCCGCCGGGTCACAGCACCCCTCACGGCGGCAGAGGAAGGACCACCAGCGGCCGGCCGAGACGCAGAGCGACTCCTTGACCGCCACCCCCCTGCTCTCGAAGGACACCCGCAGCCCCTCCGCGAGCGGTCCGAGCCCGTCCAGAACGGGCGGGCCATGGCTCGTGCCGGGATCCTGGCAGAGGTAGAGGAGCACCTGGGCCGGGCGGCGGTCCCGCCGCTCGGACAGACCGATGAGCAGGGCGGCCGTCTCCTCGGCCGCGGCCTGCCACTCCTCCGGCGATTCGGGGATGTCCAGCCGGATCACCCCGCCCTGGTGGAGGTCCGGGCCCTGGAGACCGACGGCGACGATGCTGTCGTCGGGGAAGAAGCCCAGGAGATAAGGCAGCAGCTCGGCCATGTCGGCCGGGCCCCGCATGGTGACCGGCCGGTGGCCGGAGGCCGGGCCGAGGGACAGCGCGATGCGTTCGTTGTTCATGGCCGGAAGACTGCCGCAATCCGCGAATGCCCCGGGAATTTTCTTTTTCCCTGTGGACAACTCCCGCCTGTGGATAAAACCTCCCTCATTCGGATTATCCAGACCCACTCCCCCGGGGGACATGTGACGGATGTTCAGCGAAAGAGCAGATGAAATACATCCCTGGTCCACCCGTCCATGGTGCACCGCCATTCGCCCATTGTCGGCCCCTCGGGGTTACATGGACGGCATGCAGCAGCCCCAGCCCCACATCACCGCCACCGACGCCCCCGCCACGGCCGGCACCGGCACCGGCACCGGCACCAGCAGCGCGACGGCCGCCGACCGCGCCGAGGTCCGGGCGCGGGCCGAGGCCGTCCTGCGCGAGCTGGCCGGGCCCGGCGCCACACTCCGCGACGACCAGTGGACGGCCATCGAAGCGCTGGTCGTCGACCACCGCCGGGCCCTGGTCGTACAGCGCACCGGCTGGGGGAAGTCCGCCGTCTACTTCATCGCCACGGCGCTGCTGCGGGCCCGCGGCGCCGGGCCCACGGTGATCGTCTCCCCGTTGCTCGCCCTGATGCGCAACCAGGTGGAGTCGGCGGCCCGGGCCGGCATCCAGGCCCGCACCATCAACTCGGCCAACACCGACGAGTGGGACGAGATCCAGGCCGAGGTCGCGGCCGGCACGGTGGACATCCTGCTGGTCAGCCCCGAGCGGCTGAACAACCCCGACTTCCGCGACCAGGTCCTCCCCAAACTCGCCGCCTCCACCGGCCTGCTGGTGGTCGACGAGGCCCACTGCATCTCCGACTGGGGTCACGACTTCCGCCCCGACTACCGGCGGCTGCGCACCATGCTCGCCGAGCTCTCGCCGGGCGTGCCGGTGCTGGCCACCACCGCCACGGCCAACGCCCGGGTGACCGCCGACGTCGCCGAGCAGCTCGGCACCGGAGCCACCGACGAGCACGCCCTCGTCCTGCGCGGCCCGCTCGACCGGGAGAGCCTCACCCTCGGCGTGCTCGCCCTGTCCGATCCGGCGCACCGCCTGGCCTGGCTGGCCGACCACCTCGACCGGCTGCCGGGGTCCGGCATCGTCTACACCCTGACGGTGGCCGCGGCCGACGAGGTGACGGCGTTCCTGCGCGAGCGCGGCTTCCCGGTGGCGTCCTACTCCGGCCGCACCGAGGACGCCGAGCGCCGGACCGCCGAGGCCGACCTGCTGGCCAACCGGGTCAAGGCCCTCGTCGCCACCTCCGCGCTGGGCATGGGCTTCGACAAGCCCGACCTCGGTTTCGTGGTGCACCTGGGCTCGCCCAGCTCGCCGATCGCCTACTACCAGCAGGTCGGCCGGGCGGGCCGCGGCGTCGACCGGGCCGAGGTGCTGCTGCTGCCCGGGCGTGAGGACGAGGCGATCTGGCGTTACTTCGCCTCGCTGGCCTTCCCTCCCGAGGAGCAGGTGCGCCGCACCATCAACGCGCTCGCGGAGGCCGGCCGGCCGCTGTCCACGGCCGCGCTGGAGCCCCGGGTGGACCTGCGCCGCGCCCGGTTGGAGACCATGCTCAAGGTCCTGGACGTGGACGGCGCGGTCCGGCGGGTCAAGGGCGGCTGGACGGCCACCGGGCAGAGCTGGGAGTACGACACCGCCCGGTACGCCAAGGTCGCGGCCTCCCGTGAGGCCGAGCAGCGGGCCATGCGCGAGTACGCCACGGGCACCGGCTGCCGGATGGAGTTCCTGCGCCGGCAGCTGGACGACGAGCAGGCCCGGCCCTGCGGCCGCTGCGACAACTGCGCCGGTGCGCTGCACGGCCCCGAAATTTCCGCCGAGGCGCTGGACGCGGCCCGGGCGGCGCTCGGTCGGCCCGGGGTCAGCTTCGAGCCCCGCCGGCTCTGGCCCACCGGTATGGAGTCGCTGGGCGTGCAGCTCAAGGGCCGCATCCCGGCGGGCGAACAGGCGGAGACCGGCCGGGCCCTCGGCCGGCTCTCCGACATCGGCTGGGGCAACCGGCTGCGGACCCTGCTCGCGGACCAGGCCCCCGACGTGCCCGTGCCCGGCGAGGCGGTGGACGCTCTGGTCGCGGTGCTGGCCGACTGGGCTCGCGGCCCGGGCGGCTGGGCCGGGCCCGCGACGGCCGAGGGCACCCGGCTGGACCGGCCGGTCGGCGTGGTGACCATGGCCTCGTCCAGCCGCCCTCAGCTGGTCGGCAGCCTCGGCGCCCGGATCGCGGAGATCGGGCGGCTGCCGCTGCTCGGCCGGATCGAGTACGCGGCCGGGCAGCCTCCGCACGGGGCGCGCAGCAACAGCGCGCAGCGGCTGCACGCGCTGGCCGGGGCACTCGTCCTGCCGCCGGAGACCGAGGCCGCGATCGCCGGGGCGGGCGGCCCGGTGCTGCTGGTGGACGACCTGGTCGACTCCGGGTGGACGGTCACCGTCGCCGCCCGGCTGCTCCGGCGGGCCGGGGCGAGTTCGGTACTGCCTCTGGTACTGGCCGTACAGGGCTGAGCGGCGCCGGGGAGAGGCGCCTGACGGGTGCGGCACAAGTGGCCGCGCCGGGTCAGGCCCTCACCCGCTCACCCGAATGGACGAAGGGAGAAGTCGAGGAGTCGGCAGGAACACGCGCGGGAGCGAGGAACACCGGTGGTGGAGAGGAGTGGTTGAGTTGCTGAAAGCGCTCGCCAGAGGCCTTCTGGCGGCCCGGTTCACGATCGGGCGCCACCTGAGCAGCACTCGCACGATCGTGGAACATATCCGGCAGAACGTTGACTTTCGGGCGGCGTTCATCATTTCATCATTGCCGCTCCGCCCCCTCTGCCCTGAGAATTGGACCGTACCCGGAACCCGGTCCGCTGGACCCGGCCTTCGGCGTACGCGGGGGCCCGCGTGTTCGCGGGTCGGGAAGGAGGATCGCGATCAACGGTATCGACCGAGGTCAGTATCCCCTCGCCCGGAGCTCGGCGCCCAGACGGGTGCTCGACCTGGAGACCTGGACCGCCTCGGGGATCCCGTTGCTGCGCGATCCGCGCGAGTTCGTCCTGGAAATCCACCAGCGCCACCTGCCGCAACCGGGCACGGTCGTGGTCACCGTCCTGAACGCGCTGCACCGGGCGACCGCCTCGGCCTCGTTCACACCCTGGCCCCACGACACCGACGGCTGGCAGCACCGCAACCTGATCCTGTCGCACCTGCGCCAGGTCACCCCGCACGACCTGCGACTCGCCGCTCCGGTCCGGACGGCCGTACTGCTGCGCTGCCGCGAGGGCCCGGCGGGCTGGACGGAACAGGACGGCGCCTGGATGTGGGCCCTGCGGGACGCGGCCGCCCTGCACGGGCTGCGCTGCGGCTCGTACATCGCGTTGACCCCGGCGGGCTGGCAGATCCTCGGCGACGAGCGGAGCGGCCGCAATCCACACGCGGGATCCTGGGCGGACGGGCCGGTCCACACCGTGACGGAGCTGCCGCCCCGCCCGGCGGCCGACGGGCCGCGCGGCCAGCGGCCAGCGCACCAGCCGGCCGAACACCCCCAGCTCGGCGACCGGGCATCACGCTCCCGCCGGCCCGAGCATCCCTGGCCGCCCGCCCGGGTGGCGGCCGTCGAGCCGGTCCGGCGCACCGGCACCCGCTGACGCGGACCCGCCCGCCGGGCGCACACGGCACAACCCGGTCTCCGGGCCCGGAGGGTACGGCTCGGCACCGTTCGGGCCCGGCACCTCACGGCGCCGGACTCGAACGGTCCATGACTCCCGGACGGCTAGGCGGACGCCGAACGACCGGTCGGCGCACCGGCGGCGGGGCCCGCGTCGCCGCAGACCACCAGCAGCGCGGCCGCGTGGCCGAGCGCCTTGGTGTACGCCTGGGCGGCGCGGTCGGCCGAGCCCCCGTTGACGACCAGCACGACCACCTCACGGCGGACCGGGCGGGTCAGCCCGGCCTCCGCGTAGAACACGTCGCCGCCCTCGGTGAGCTGCGCCCAGTAGCGCTCCTCGCCGAAGGAGAGTTCGTGCTGCTGCCAGGGGTGTGCCCCGCCGACGGTCAGCACCAGGATCTCGCCGGGACTGCGCCCGGAGTCCAGCAGCCGGTCGACGGCTTCGTCGGCACGCTCCAGCGCCTCGGCCGCGGTGGCGGCGACGTGCTGGACCGCGACCCGCGGTGCGGCGGGTGCCGGGCGGCGCGGCGCGGGACCGGGCTTGGGGGTCTGGGGCGGGCGGGGCGGCCCCGGGCGGGCGGCGCGCGGCGGCGCCGGCCGAGGAGCTGTGGGGCGGGGGCCCGGCCCGGGGGCCGGTGCCGCGCCGGCGGCGGAAGGTACGGAAGTGGTCGCGCTGCCGGTGGCAGGCGTGCGGAGGGCTTGTGCGTCCGACTCGCGGGGGAAGGGAACGCCGGGGCCCGGGAGGCTCTCGTGAATCTCCGGCTCCTCGGGGAAGACAGGCATACCCGGATATCTATCAAATGCCGATCGAACGCGCACGGGCGCCCCACCCCTCGGGCACCGCACACCGGCCGGCCCCACTCGGGGCAATTCAGACGGACTGTCAGAAACCGAGCGTCAGCTGTTCGTCGGCGGGGCCCGCGGAGCCGGGAGCACCACCCGCCGCCATGGCCCGATTCCGCTTCAGATGGCGCCACTTGGGCAGCCCGTCCAGGTAGGCCCAGGAGAGCCGGTGCTGATCGGTCGGGCCGAATTCCTCCAGCGCGGCGCGGTGGACCGGGGACGGGTAGCCGGCGTTGTCGGCGAACCCGTACCCGGGATACGCCTCGCCCAGTTCGGCCATCATCCCGTCCCGATGGACCTTGGCGAGCACCGAGGCGGCCGAGACGCAGATACAGGACTGGTCGCCCTTGATGACCGTGCGTACCCGCCAGGGGCCGCCGAGGTAGTCGTGCTTCCCGTCGAGAATCACCGCGTCGGGCTCCACCGGCAGGGCCTCCAGCGCGCGGACGGCGGCCAGCCGCAGCGCCGCCGTCATGCCCAGCTCGTCACACTCCAGCGCGGAGGCGTGGCCGAGCGCGTACGCGGTGACCCAGTCGGCGAGGACCGGGGCGAGCGCCTCGCGCCGCAGTTCGGTGAGCAGCTTGGAGTCGGTCAGACCGTCCGGCGGCTTGCGCAGCCCGGTGACGGCCGCACCCACGGTGACCGGCCCGGCCCAGGCGCCGCGCCCGACCTCGTCGAGGCCGACAACGGTCTTGGCGCCGGCCCGGCGGAGCGAACGCTCGACGGAGTGCGTCGGCGGGACGATGGGCATCGTGGAATCCGTTCAGCTGGGGCAACCTCCAGCCTAAGCCCCGCCCCGCGGCGCCCCGGCCGCCGGGCCCACCCCCTCGGAGCCGAGCCGCCGCACGCCCGTCAGGCTCCCGCCGCACACCCGCCAGGCGCTCGTCAGACGCGGATCAGCGGGAGCAGCACCTCGTCCACCAGCTGGTTCGCGAAGTCGGGGCCAGTGTCGCGGCCGTAGACCTTGACCCGGTACATCAGCATCGCCGGGGCGACATCGGCGACGATCACGGTGGCCGCGTCGGGCCGGACGTCGCCGCGTTCGACTCCCCGGCGGAGGATGTCCAGAATCGTGCCCTTGGTCGGCTCGACCACCCGCTGCACGATGAACCTCTTGAACACCTCGGCCTGTTCATGGTCCAGCTCGGCCATCAGCGCCTGCAGCGCACCACCCGCCCTCGAGGTGAGAGCGTCGGCGAACCCCCCGATGAGCAGCAGCAATTCACTTCGGGCGGACCCGAGGTCCGGGGTGTCGGAGGGGCGTGGCAGAGTGGAGTCCAGGGCGTCGATGACCAGTTCGGCCTTGGACGCCCAGCGCCGGTAGAGCGCGGCCTTCCCGGTCCGCGCGGCACCGGCGACGCCCTCCATCGTCATCCGCGCGAATCCGCCGGAGATGAGCTGGTCGAGCGCGGCTTCGAAGATCGCACTCTCCAGCTCCTTCCCGCGGCGGCGCACGGGCCGGGACAGGACCTCGGCCACCACCCTCACCGGGCAGTGGGCCGCGGACCTCGCACCCGGGACCGCCGACGACCCCCTCGCGCCCGCCCGCCCCGGCGCCGGCTCGACCGGCCACTCGGAACCTGGCTCCACCCGCTCGGAAGACCGCCCGGAAGACCGCTCGACAGGCTGCCCGGCAGGCCGCTCGACAGACCCGTCGGCGGACCCTTCGACGGACTGCTCCGCCGACCGCTCCACCGGCCGGCCGGCCGCACGATCCGCCGCCTGGCGCCGCACCAACTGATCCATCGTCACCAACCTTAGGGAACGCTTGCGTTCATAATATCGCCCAGGATATCGTCCACCTTAGTGAACGATTCCGTTCCTTCATAGCCTGCGGGACGCCGCAGAAGCGCTTCGGGCCTCGGGTCCACAGCATACGAAGCAATAGCCAGCAGGGGGCATCAACTTGGCTATCTCCGACACACTCGGCAAGACCTCTCCACCGCAGGGCAGCCAGGACCGGCACAAGGGCGTCACCCTGACCGTCATCGCGGCCACCCAGCTCATGGTGGTGCTCGACGCCACCATCGTGAACATCGCGTTGCCGCAGATCAGGGACACGCTGAACTTCTCCACCACCAACCTGTCGTGGGTGATCAACGCCTACACGCTGACCTTCGGCGGCCTGCTGCTGCTCGGCGGCCGCGCGGGCGACATCCTGGGCCGCCGACGGGTGTTCGTCTTCGGCACGCTGCTGTTCGGCCTGGCCTCGCTGCTGGGCGGCTTCGCGCAGGACGGTGGCATGCTGCTGGCCGCCCGCGCGCTCCAGGGGGTCGGCGGCGCGATCTGTTCGCCGACGGCCTTCGCCCTGATCGCCACCAACTTCAAGGAAGGGCCCGAGCGCAACAAGGCCTTCGGGGTCTTCTCGGCGGTGGCCGGCTCAGGTGCGGCGATCGGCCTGCTGGCCGGCGGCCTGCTCACCGAGTACCTGGACTGGCGCTGGGTCTTCTTCGTCAACGTGCCGATCGCGGTTCTGATCGCGATCGCCGCCCCGCGCTACATCGCCGAGTCGGAGCGCCAGGACGGCCGCTTCGACCTGCCCGGTGCGTTCACCTCCACACTCGGTCTGATCAGCCTGGTCTACGGGTTCATCCGGGCCGCCTCGGACGGCTGGTCGGACAGCCTGACGCTGGGCTCGTTCGCGGCCGGCGTGCTGCTCATCGCCGCCTTCCTCGTGGTCGAGAACCGCACCGCCCAGCCGATCACGCCGCTGCACCTGTTCGCCAACCGCAACCGCACCGGCGGCCTGATGATGATGCTCTGCCTGACCGCGGCCATGTTCGGCATCTTCTTCTACATCACGCTCTTCATCCAGGGGCCGCTGGACTACAGCCCGCTGCGGGCCGGGTTCGCCTTCCTGCCGATCAGCGCGTCGATCATCACCGCCGCGCAGATCGCCTCCAGACTGCAGGTCAAGTACGGCCCGAAGCCGTTCATGGCCACCGGCGCACTGCTGGTCACCATCGGCCTCACCTGGCTCACCCGGATGGACGCGGGCAGCGGGTACGTGGACGGGGTGCTCGGCCCCACGGTGGTGTTCGGCTTCGGCATGGGCCTGATCTTCGTCCCGGTGATGCTGCTCGCCGTCGCGGGCGTCGCCGGGGAGGACACCGGCGCCGCCTCCGGGCTGCTCAACTCGATGCAGCAGATCGGCGGCTCGCTGGGGCTGTCGATCCTGACCACGGTGTTCGCGCACTACGCCACGGCGGAGGCCAAGCTCCAGGCGCCCGGCTTCATGGCCACGGCCACACCGGAGCAGCAGGCGGAGTTCCTGACGAAGCACGAGTTCCCCAAGGGCACGGTTGCGGCCAACGAGGTGCTCGCGCAGGGCATTTCGCACGGCTTCATCGTGGGCGCCGTGCTCGCCGGGGTCGCGCTGCTCATCGCGGTCTTCGTGATCAGGGCCAAGGCCGGCGACCTGCCGTCGGACGCGTCCGGCATCGCGGTGCACTGATCCGGCACCGGAAGCACGACGCGGGCCGGCCGGGAGCCGCACACTCCCGGCCGGCCCGCGCGCGTCACCGGCCGCCGGCCCTCGCGCGCCACGTCACCGCCCGGTCCGCCGCCGCTCAGTACCGCCCGATGTAGTCGTCGCCCCTCAGGCCCGCCCGGTCACAGGCGCTCTGCTCCGCCGACAGGCTCTGGGACAGCGGCCGCTCCGCCAGGATCTCCCGGGCCCGCGTCTCGGCCAGGCTGGTGGCGTACCAGGGCGAGGAGTCGTCGAGGCCGGCCCGGATCAGTTCCAGCGCGCAGGTCCGCTGGTCCCCCGGCAGCCGGTCCAGGGCCGGGACGGCGTCGGGCGAGAGGTCGCGGACGTTGCGCAGGTCGATCTGCTGGGTCCGCTCGAAACGGGCCACGTTCTGCTCCGCGATGATCGCGTCCGGGCCCATCAGCCCGTACACGGCGGCGGTGACCATGCCGCTGAGCACCACGGCGCGCGGGAGCCAGGCCACCGAGCGGGTCAGTCCGGCCACGATCAGCAGCAGGAAGACGGCGCCGAGCCAGACCTCGACCACCAGCACCCAGAGTCGCAGCCTGGTCAGCCCGGAGGCGTCGACGTAGAACCACATCCGGCCGAGCGCCGAGGCGACCACGACCAGGGTGAGCAGGCAGAGCACACCGAGCAGGATCCGGGCCAGCCGGCGGTCGGCGGCGGTGCCGCGCGGCGCCCAGCGCTTGGCCACAGCGACCACGACGAGGGTCAGCACGGTGACGGCCGTCAGCTGCCAGAAGCCCTGCCGGGCGTACTCGGAGCGGCTCATCCCGGTGTTCGTGATCGAGTCCCGGCCGCCGAGCACCACCACGGCCTGGATCAGTGCGAAGGCGCCGAACATCAGGTTGAGCGCGACCAGCGGCAGCGCCCATTCCAGCCGCCCGCGCTCGCGGCCCGGCCGGACCGCCGTACGGTCCCAGCGGCGCGGGCCGGCCGCGATGTGGGCGAATCCCAGTGCGGTGAGCAGGCCGAGGACGAACAGCGCGAAGCGCAGCGGGAGTTCGCTGAGGTCCAGGCTGGGAGTGAGGCCGGACAGGACGTCCGCCATGGCCGCGTCGGCGCTGGCGAACAGCCAGCCGAAGACGGTCAGCAGCACCGCCGCCACCACGACCGCCTTGAGCACCGGAACCACCTTGCCCCGGCCCGGCAGGCTGAGGCCGCGCAGTCCGTCCCGGGCCCAGAGCAGGCCGGGCGCGAGCTGCCAGAGGATGCCCGGCAGAGCGAGCAGGACGCCCGCCCAGCGGCGGCCGCCGTGCAGCGCGAGGGAGGCCAGGGCCAGCGCGCAGAGCGTCGACAGCGCCACCGGCCAGCCCGCCTCGGAGAGGGCCGGCACGGCGAGCAGGGCCAGTGCGAGCACGCTCCACAGGACCGTCCAGACCCGGACCCGCCGGCCTGCCGAGCGGGCGGCGATCCCGGCGCCGACGGCGGCCACCACACCGCAGAGCAGCAGGTTGACGCCCACCCCGTCGGCCAGCAGCCACGCCGCCAGCAGGCCGGTGATCACCGCCGCCGCGAGCGCCCGGGGGGCGGCGGCCGCCTTGCGCTCCGGCTCGCTGGGGCGCAGCCACGCGATGGGCTGCCAGGCAGGCGCGGCCGGCGCGCGGTACGGGTCGGTCCCGGGCGGGGCGTCGACCGAAGCAGGCGTGGACAATCCGGACATGAGTCCCCCTCAGAGGTCGGTGGGCATGCGGAAGCCACCCTGGGGCAGTCCGCCGGCAGACGCGATGGCGCCGCGACTGGAGCCGACTGTAGACCATTCTGAACAGGTTCAAAAACGCCGTGGCGGGCCCGGCACTCGCGAGACCGGGCCCCCGGGCGACCGGAAGGGCCGACCGCCCGGGGTGCCAGGCAGCCCGACCGCCCGGACGGCCCGTCGACTCAGTAGGACCCGTACAGCGAGTACACCGGCGAGTCCCTCACCGCCGGTCCGAAGTCCGTCGGCCGGCTGCCGGCTGCCGGCTGCCGAAGGGCACCACCGTGTTGCTGTGGGCGCCCTGCCCGGTCGCGCCGGTGGAGTAGTTCATGTTGTTCACCGTCGCGCAGGCGCCGTTGCTGTTGCAGGCCGGCCAGTACGGGGTGTTGGCGGCCAGGGTGGCCGTCAGCGGGACGGTGTTCCAGTTGTTCGCGGTGAGCGTCGCGGAGGCGCTGCTCGCCAGGACCGCCACCGTGGTCAGGGCTGCCAGCAGGCCCGCCGGCCTTCTCCGCCCCCGTATGCCGCACCCGCCATGACCGCCCCCTGTGCCACATCGGCCGGCTGCCCCTATCGGTGTACAGGTCCCGCGCCGACCGTGCCCACGAAACCGCCGCATTCCGCTGCGGTCGGCCAGGAGACGCCCTACCCCTTGACGGATCCGGCCAGCAGACCGCGGACGAAGTAGCGCTGGAGGCTGAAGAAGACGACCAGCGGGATCACGATCGACAGGAACGCCCCGGCGGTGAGCAGTTCCCAGCGCCCGCCGAAGGAGCCGGACAGCTGCGCCAGCCGTACCGTCATCGGCGCCACCTCGGGGGTGCCGCCCGCGAAGGTCAGCGCGACCAGCAGGTCGTTCCAGACCCAGAGGAACTGGAAGATGGCGAACGAGGCCAGCGCCGGGGTGCAGAGCGGCAGCACGATCGAACGGAAGATCTTGAAGTGCGAGGCGCCGTCCACCACCGCCGCCTCCATCAGGTCGCGCGGCAGCTGGGCGATGAAGTTGTGCAGCAGGAAGATCGCCAGCGGCAGCGCGAACATGGTGTGCGCCAGCCAGACCGGCGCGTAGGTGCCCTTGAGGTCCACCGCCGGGATCAGCGTCACCGAGCCCAGGTGCGCGCCGCCGGAGAACAGCCGCAGCAGCGGGATCAGCGCCATCTGGATCGGCACCACCTGGAGGGCGAAGACCACGAAGAACACCGCGTCGCTGCCCCGGAACCGCACCCAGGCCAGCCCGTACGCGGCCATCGCCGCCAGGACCAGTGGGAAGAGCGTCGCCGGGACGCTGATCGCCAGCGAGTTCACCAGGAACGGCAGCAGGCCGGTGGAGACACCGGAACCGCCCTCGAACAGCACCGTGTGGTAGTTGGAGAGCCCGAGGTCCGGGTGGAGGAAGACGTTCCACCAGCCGTCCGCGGTGACGTCCTGTTTGGGACGCAGCGAGGTGGCGAGCAGGCCGAGGGTGGGGATGGTCCAGAGCACCGTCACCGCGATCACGAAGACCGAGGCGATCGGGCTGCTGAAGGTCTTCCGCACCGCACGGGCGGAATTGCGGCGCTCGCTCATCGGACCCCACGCTCCTTGCGCAGCTGGACGATGTTGTAGGCCACCAGCGGCAGCACCGCCAGGAAGAGGATCACCGCGAGCGCGCTGCCCCGCCCGGTGTTGAACTGCACGAACGACTGCGAGTACATCTCGTTGGCCAGCACCTGGGTGCCGAAGTTGCCGCCGGTCATGGTGCGGACGATGTCGAAGGCCTTGAGGGTGGTGATCATGACGGTGGTGAGGACCACCACCACCGTGGTACGGATCATCGGCACGGTGACGTACCAGAACAGCCGTACCCCGCCCGCGCCGTCGAGCCGGGCGGCCTCGGTTACCTCGTCCGGGATGGCCTTGATCGCCGCCGAGAGCACCACCATGGCGAAGCCGGTCTGCACCCAGACCATCACCGCCATCAGCAGGAAGGTGTTGAGCGGCTGGGAGAGCATCCAGTTCGGCGGATGCTCCCAGCCCAGGGCGATGGCGACCTGGCTGAGCAGCCCGATCTGCTGCTGCGAGGAGTCGCGCGACTCGTAGACGAACTTGAAGATGATCGAGGCGCCGACCAGCGAGATCGCCATCGGCATGAAGATCAGTGACTTGTACACCGCCTGACCGCGCATCCGGTCCACCAGCAGGGCCAGCACCAGGCCGAGGGCGGTGGCCGCCAGGGGCGCGATCACCAGCCAGAGCAGCGTGTTGACCAGCACCTTCCGCACCGAGTCGGTGGTCAGCGCCCAGCCGAAGTTCTCGCCGCCGACGAACCGGCTGCTGTCGTCGCTGTAGAGGCTCAGATAGACGGTGCGGACCAACGGCGCGACCAGGCCGACGAGCAGCAGCACCACCGCCGGACCGAGGAAGACCGCGACGGCCAGCGGGCGGGCGATCCGGCCGGTGGCCCGGCCGGCGGCGAGGAAGACCAGCAGCAGGATGCCGAGGAAGCCGGCGATGGCACCGAAGCTGTTGCCGAACTTGACGGCCGCGTCGCCCCAGGCGCCGTCGGCGAGCGAGGCAGCGGACGACAGGGTGCCGGGTACGGACATGACTGCGCGTCCTCCCATCGGAAGATCGGACGATCAGAAGAAAGGGCGGGCAGTGCGGGTGGGTGGTCCCGCACCGCCCTCGACAGGTGGTCCTGATCAGGTGGTTCTGCGGGGAGGGCGTCCGCCGCTCACCGCGGCCGGCCGCCGGGCTCCGGCCGCCGGTTACTGCGGCCAGGCCGCGTCGATGTCGGCGGCGGTCTTCTGGATGGACTGGCCCTCGGCGAACCAGGCGGTCAGCGACTTCCACTCCTGCCCGGCACCGATCGCGGCCGGCATCAGGTCCGAACCGTCGAACCTGAAGGTCGCGGCCGGGTCGGTCAGCGCGTCGGCGGAGAGCCGGTCGATCGGGTCGGTGTACAGACTCTTGTCCACGCCCTGGTTGGCGGAGACCCAGCCGCTGGCGGTCTTCACCCGGCTGCTCGCCCAGTCCGAACTGGAGAGGTAGTTCTGCACCGCCTGCACCTCGGGACGGCTCGCGAACGCCGTCAGGAACTCCCCGCCGCCCTCGACCGGGTTGGCCACGGCCGGGTTCACGGCCGGCAGGTGGAAGGCGAAGATGTCACCGTCCGGGCCGACCTTGGTGTCCTTGGGCCACTGCGCCTTGTAGAACGACGCCTGCTGGAGCATGAGGCACTTGCCGGTGAGGATCGGCGCGCCCGCGTCCTGGAAGGTGGTGGTGGCGATCGACTTCACGTCGCCGTACCCGCCGTTGACCCAGGCCGGGTTCTGCATCCAGTCCGCGAGGGTCTTCATCGCCGTGGTGATCTTCTCGTCGGAGAACTTCACCTTGTGACTCACCCACTGGTCGTACACCTCGCCGCCGTACGAGCCGAGCACCACCTCCTCCAGCCAGTCCGTGGCCGGCCAGCCGGTGGCCGTCCCGGAGGCGATGCCGCCGCACCACGGCTTGCCCGCACCGGCCTTGGCGATCCGATCGCTGAGCGCCATCAGATCGGTCCAGGTCCTGGGCACCTCGTAGCCGGCCTGCTTGAAGGCCTTCGGCGAGTACCAGACCAGCGACTTCATGTTGGCGCTCATCGGCGCCGCGTAGAAGGTGCCGTTGACCGAACCGTACGTCTTCCAGACCGGGCTCCACTTGTCCTGGTTGGCGACGGTCTGCTCGGGCGGCTTGACCACCTTCCCGCTCTTGACCATCTGGGCCAGCAGACCGGGCTGCGGGATGATCGCGAAGTCCGGCGCGTTGCCGCCGGTCACCCGGACCGGCAACTGGGACTCGAAGTCGTTGGAGCCCTCATAGCTGATCTTGATTCCGGTGCAGGAGCTGAACTCGGCCCAGGACTTCTCCAGATTGTCCGACTCCGGGCTGAGGATCGACGCGAAGACCGTCACCGTCTTGCCCGAATGCCCCGCGTACGACTGGTACTTGGCACAGTCCCCGGCCAGGCTCTGGCCCCCTCCGCCCGAACCGCCTCCCGAGCCGCTCGAACTGTTGGAACAGGCCGCGGTCAGTGCCAGCGCCGCCAGCAGGGCGGGCACGACAGCCAGGCGGCGGGAACTCGTGGACGATGCGGTCGGGGTGAGGGTCAATGCGGTCCTCCATGCCAGGGCGCGGACGCCAGCAGTAAGACGAACGACATTGCGCTGTACCGGAGATCGACATGTACCCGGCGACGGCCGGTTCGAAGACGTTAACCCAGCTGCCAGCCGCCGCCAAGGTCCGCGTTCAACCTTCACCGGCAAGTGCCCCACTCGTGACCCCGGCGCGTCCGGGCACTCTCCCCCGGGCCGGGGGAAACGCCCGCGGCCCCGTCCGGCCCGGACGGGGCTGCTACATGACGCCGCGTCACCGGCGGCGGGCCGGCCGCCGCGGGACTCAGCCCAGGACGGCGTCCACCGCCCGCCGGAGCACCGCCGGGTCCAGCCCGTGGTCGGCGATCACCCGGGCCCCGGTGCCCTCGCCCTCCCGGATCACCCCGAGCAACAGGTGACCGACCGCGATCCGGCCGGACTTCAGCCGCAGCGACTCCCGCAACGACAGCTCCAGCGCCTTCTTCGCCCCGGCCGTGAACGGAGTGCGCCCGCCCCTGGCCTCCGACCGGAACCAGCCACGCCGACGCGGCCCCTCCCCCGGCGGCGCATCCAGCGCCCCCTCCCCGAACACCGACTCCACGGCCTCCCGGACGGCGTCCAGGTCCACCCCGATCGCGGCCAGGGCCTGGGCGTCCTCCCCTGGCCCCAGCAGCCGCCGGACCGCCAGCTGCGCGGCGCCGTGATCCAGCCCCGCGTCGACCAGCACCGCCGCCGCCGGGTCGTCCGGCACGGCCAGGACCGCCAGCAGCAGGTGCTCCGTGCCGATGCACCCGTGCCGGAGCGCCGCCGCCTCCCGCTGCGCGCCGGCCACCACCTGTCGCGCCGACTCGGTGAAACGCTCGAACATCGCTCAGCCTCCGTCCTCGTCCTTGCCGACTCCGCGCCGGGCGTACTTCTTGTGCACCGCCTGCCTGGTCACCCCGAGGCAGACCGCGATGTCCTGCCAGGACCAGCCCTGCTCACGGGCGCCACCCACCTGCAGACCCTCCAGCCGGTCCGCCAGGTCACGCAGCGCACGGACCGCCCGAAGCCCCACCGCGGGGTCACGACTGCTCGCCGCCGCCGCGAGTTCTCCGCTCTCGCTCATGCTGTCAACCTAGGTTGACACCCTCCATCTGTCAACCCTGGTTGACGCCATCGCCCCGTCTCCCGGGGAACGCGAAAGGCGGGGCGAGGACGTGAAGTCCTCGCCCCGCCTCAGCGGAAGGTCACCTCTGCGAGGCCACCTCCCCGGGGTTCAGCGCCCGCTGTCAGCTGCAGCCGCTGGTGGAGCCGCAGCCCTCGCAGAGGTAGCAGCTGCCGGCGCGGCGCATCTTGGTGCCGCAGGAGAAGCAGAGCGGAGCGTCGGCGTTGAGGCCGAGCTGGATCTCGATCAGCTCCGTCGAGTTGTGGGCCTGGGCCGGGGTGGCCTTCGGCGCCTCGGCGACGGGGGCCGGCTTGGCCGGGACGACCGGCTCGGCGGTGCGCGGCGCGGACTGGGCGAGGGTCTCGGTGTCGAGCTCCTCGGCCTCCAGCGGCTCGTAGGAGCCCGTCTCCAGGTGACGCTGGCGCTCCTCGACGGAGTGGATGCCGAGCGCCGAGCGGGTCTCGAACGGCAGGAAGTCCAGCGCCAGCCGGCGGAAGATGTAGTCGACGATCGACTGCGCCATCCGCACGTCCGGGTCGTCGGTCAGACCGGCCGGCTCGAAGCGCATGTTGGTGAACTTCGCGACGTAGGTCTCCAGCGGCACGCCGTACTGGAGGCCGACCGAGACGGCGATGGAGAAGGCGTCCATCATGCCCGCGAGGGTCGAGCCCTGCTTGGACATCTTGAGGAAGACCTCGCCGAGGCCGTCGTCCGGGTAGGAGTTGGCGGTCATGTAGCCCTCGGCGCCACCGACCGTGAAGGAGGTGGTGATGCCCGGACGGCCCTTGGGCAGGCGCTTGCGGACCGGGCGGTACTCGACGACCTTCTCCACCGCGGCGGCCGGGGCCTCCTCGGCCTTCGGCGCGGCGTCCTTCTTCTTGGCCGAAAGGGGCTGGCCCACCTTGCAGTTGTCGCGGTAGATGGCCAGGGCCTTGACGCCCATCTTCCACGCCTCGAAGTAGATCTCCTCGATCTCCTCGACGGTGGCGGTCTCCGGCATGTTCACCGTCTTGGAGATGGCACCGGAGATCCACGGCTGGATGGCCGCCATCATCCGCACGTGGCCCATGGCCGAGATGACCCGCTCGCCCATCGCGCAGTCGAACACCTCGTAGTGCTCGGTCTTCAGGCCGGGCGCGTCCACCACGTTGCCGTGCTCGGCGATGTGGGCGACGACCGCCTCGATCTGCTCGTCCTGGTAGCCGAGGCGCTTCAGGGCGCGCGGCACGGTGCCGTTGACGATCTGCATCGAGCCGCCGCCGACGAGCTTCTTGAACTTGACCAGGGCCAGGTCGGGCTCGACGCCGGTGGTGTCGCAGTCCATCATCAGGCCGATGGTGCCGGTCGGGGCGAGCACCGACGCCTGGGCGTTGCGGAAGCCGTTCTGCGCCCCCAGGCGCAGCACGTCCTGCCAGGTCTCGGTGGCGGCGGCCCAGACCGGGGCGTCCAGGTCGTCGAGCGACACGGCGGCGAGCGAGGCGTCCGCGTGCTGCTTCATGACCCGCTGGTGCGGGGCGGCGTTGCGGGCGTAGCCGTCGTACGGGCCGACGACACCGGCGAGTTCGGCGCCGCGGCGGTAGGCGGTGCCGGTCATCAGGGAGGTGATGGCACCGGCCAGGGCGCGGCCGCCCTCGCTGTCGTAGGCGTGGCCGGTGGCCATCAGCAGGGCGCCGAGGTTGGCGTAGCCGATGCCGAGCTGGCGGTAGGCGCGGGTGGTCTCGCCGATCTTCTCGGTCGGGAAGTCGGCGAAGCAGATGGAGATGTCCATCGCGGTGATGACCAGCTCGACGACCTTGGCGAAGGTGACGGCGTCGAAGGAGTCGTCCTCGCGCAGGAACTTCATCAGGTTGAGCGAGGCGAGGTTGCAGCTGGAGTTGTCCAGGTGCATGTACTCGCTGCACGGGTTGGACGCGTTGATCCGGCCGGACTCCGGGCAGGTGTGCCAGTGGTTGATGGTGGAGTCGTACTGGATACCGGGGTCGGCGCAGGCCCAGGCGGCCTCGGCCATCTTGCGGAAGAGCTTCTTCGCGTCGACGGTCTCGATGACCTCGCCGGTCATCCGGGCGCGCAGACCGAATTCGGTGCCGTTCTCGACGGCGGTCATGAATTCGTCGGAGACGCGGACGGAGTTGTTGGCGTTCTGGTACTGGACGGAGGTGATGTCGTCCCCGCCGAGGTCCATGTCGAAGCCCGCGTCGCGCAGGGCGCGGATCTTCTCCTCCTCCTTCACCTTGGTCTCGATGAAGGCCTCGACGTCCGGGTGGTCGACGTCCAGGACGACCATCTTGGCCGCGCGGCGGGTGGCGCCGCCGGACTTGATGGTGCCGGCGGAGGCGTCGGCGCCGCGCATGAAGGAGACCGGGCCGGAGGCGTTGCCGCCGGAGGAGAGCAGTTCCTTGGAGGAACGGATCCGGGAGAGGTTGAGGCCGGCGCCGGAGCCGCCCTTGAAGATCATGCCCTCTTCCTTGTACCAGTCGAGGATCGACTCCATGGAGTCGTCGACGGCCAGGATGAAGCAGGCGCTGACCTGCTGGGGCTGCTTGGTGCCGACGTTGAACCAGACCGGCGAGTTGAAGCTGAACACCTGGTGGAGGAGGGCGTGGGTCAGCTCGTGCTCGAAGATCTCGGCGTCACCGGGGGTGGCGAAGTAGCCGTTCTTCTCACCGGCGGCGCGGTAGGTGAGCACCACGCGGTCGATGATCTGCTTGAGGCTCCACTCGCGCTGCGGGGTGCCGACGGCGCCGCGGAAGTACTTGGACGTGACGATGTTCACCGCGTTGACCGACCAGAAGTCGGGGAACTCGACGCCGCGCTGCTCGAAGTTGATCGAGCCGTCGCGCCAGTTGGTCATGACGACGTCGCGGCGCTCCCAGCGGACCTCGTCATAGGGGTGGACGCCAGGGGTGGTGTAGATGCGCTCCATCCGCAGACCGCCCTTGGGCGCCTTGCCGGCTCCCTTGGCCGCGGCCTTGTCGGACTTCGACCCGCGTGCGGAACCGCTCGTGGTGTCTGTCACTTCTCGCTCCTCCTCCTGGGCAAACGCCCAAAGTGCGCCGAAAAATCCGGGCACCGCTGGTTCGCTTCTCCTGGTGTGCGGGCAGCCTAGGCCCTCGCCTGCCGATGCACGGTTTGTGGTGTTCTGTGCCCTTTTTTCGGGCATACGTCGGCCCCGAAGGGCCGCTGTGGCTGGTGGCCCCGGGGGGCCGGTGGTGCTTGGAGCCGGGCCTCCTAGGGCGCGGCGGCGGGGACGGGCACGCAGGTGCCGTCCGCCTCGGGGACGGGCCGTTCGGCGCGGAGTTCCGCGATGGCGGCCTCGAAGTCTTCCAGTCCGTCGTACGCCTGGTACACGCTGGCGAAGCGCAGGTAGGCGACCACGTCGAGCTCCTTGAGCGGTCCGAGTATGGCCAGCCCGACGTCGTGGGTGGTGAGCTCGGCGTTGCCGGTGGCCCGCACGCACTCCTCGACCCGCTGGCCGAGCTGGGCGAGGGCGTCCTCGGTGACCGGGCGGCCCTGACAGGCCTTGCGGACTCCGGAGATGACCTTCTCCCGGGAGAACGGCTCGGTGACGCCACTGCGCTTGATGACCATCAGCGCGGCCGTCTCCACCGTGGTGAAACGGCGGCCACAGTCCGGGCACTGCCGACGACGGCGGATCGAACTGCCGTCCTCGGTGGTCCGGCTGTCGACGACGCGGCTGTCGGAGTGCCGGCAGAAGGGGCAGTGCACCTGAGGATCCCTCCCTGGCAGGACGTGCGGACCGGTTGAGTCTATGCGATGCGGACCGGGCCTCGGCAAGCTGATCATGAGGCGTGACCACTAGTACTGGGCACGGTGAGGACTGTAGCCACTACATGTAGGTCTTCGGGGGAAGCGACACCCCTGGCGTGTCGACGCGGATTAGACTGCCGGAGCCGATGATCGATCGAACATTTAATCGATGTACAACAAAGCCTTGATCGAGTCAGCCAACTCCCGAATAATTCACTCGAACGTGTGTTTGGCGCAACCTTTCGATAGGAGGTGCCGTTGGGCTGGAAAAGGGAGAGGACAGCCGTCGAGAGGGGCCGCCGTGAACACCATCGAAAGCAACACCATCCCGGTGCAGGAACACTCCCAGCTCAAGGTGGGGCTGCGCACCACGAATCAGCAGAGTGTGGATGTCAGCATGGACCGTAGCGAAGAACACCGCCTCTCCGGCCCTGCTGTTTCCAGCACGAGCCGCGTTCCCGACCAGCCGATCGAGCACGCCCCCGTGCTGGACGAGGCCCACCCCGCCCCCACGCGGGCGATGCCGGGGCGCCCCCCCGGGATCCGCACCGACGAGGCCGGTCTGACCGAGCGCCAGCGCCGGGTGATCGAGGTCATCCGGGATTCGGTCCAGCGGCGCGGCTATCCGCCGTCCATGCGCGAGATCGGCCAGGCCGTCGGCCTGTCCAGCACCTCCTCGGTCGCCCACCAGCTGATGGCCCTGGAGCGCAAGGGCTTCCTCCGCCGCGACCCGCACCGCCCGCGCGCCTACGAGGTCCGCGGCGTCGAGGTGGCCCGCCCCAACACCGCCGAGACGGCCGGGCGGCCGTCCACCTCGTATGTGCCGCTGGTCGGCCGGATCGCCGCGGGCGGGCCGATCCTGGCCGAGCAGACGGTCGAGGACGTCTTCCCGCTGCCGCGCCAACTGGTGGGCGAGGGCGAGCTGTTCGCGCTCACCGTGCGCGGTGACTCGATGATCGACGCGGCCATCTGCGACGGCGACTGGGTGACGGTCCGCCGCCAGCCGGTCGCCGAGAACGGCGACATCGTGGCCGCGATGATCGACGGCGAGGCCACCGTGAAGCGCCTCAAGCGCGAGGACGGCCGGATCTGGCTGATGCCGCACAACCCCGCGTACGAGCCGATCAACGGCGACAACGCGACCATCCTGGGCAAGGTGGTCGCCGTCCTGCGCCGCCTCTGAGCACGGGCCGGGAGAGGCCGCCTCGGCGCCGGAACGAAGGCGCCGAGGGCCCGAAACGCTGGGGCCGGAAAACGGAGGGTCCCGAAACGCCGAGGCCGAGGAAACCCGAGGGCCGAGGAAACCCGAGGGCCGAGGAAACCCGAGGGCCGAGGAAACCCGAGGGCCGAGGAAACCCGAGGGCCGAGGAAACCCGAGGGCCGAGGAA
>NZ_JBFBIL010000030.1:33940-94631 GCF_040685575.1 Kitasatospora sp. NPDC088351
AAACCCGGGGCCGGAGACACCGGGACGGGAAGGGGCTCCACGCACCACCGCGCGGAGCCCCTCCGGCCTGTCCTGGGCCGCCGGTCAGCCCCGCTTGACCACCGGGCGGACCGGCGCCGCCGAGGCGTCGATCGCCGCCAGCGACCGGCGCACCTGGTTGCGGTCGGTGGTGTACCAGAACTCCGGCATCGAGGACCGGAAGAAGCTCCCGTACCGCTTGGTCTCCACCCGCGGGTCGAGGACCGCCACCACGCCCCGGTCGTCCGCCGCGCGCACCAGCCGGCCCGCGCCCTGCGCCATCAGCAGCGCGGCATGGGTGGCCGCCACGGCCATGAAGCCGTTCCCGCCGCGCTGTTCGACGTCCTTCTGCCGGGCGCTCATCAGCGGGTCGTCCGGACGCGGGAACGGGATCCGGTCCATCACCACCAACTGACAGGCCGAGCCCGGCACATCGACGCCCTGCCAGAGCGAGAGCGTGCCGAACAGACAGGTGGACGCGTCCGACGCGAACTCGCGGATCAGCTCGCCCAGGGTGTCCTCCCCCTGGAGCAGGATCCGGTTGTCCAGCCGCTCGCGCATCGCCTCGGCGGCCGTCTGGGCGCCGCGCATCGAGGAGAACAGGCCCAGCGTCCGCCCGCCGGACGCACCGATCAACTCGGCCAGCTCGTCCAGCATGTCGGGCCGCTCGGGGTCGCGCCCCGGGTCGGCGAGGTGCCGGGCCACGTAGAGGATGCCCTGCTTGGGGTACTTGAACGGCGAGCCGACGTCGATGCCGCGCCAGTGCGGCACCGGGTCCTCGCCGAAGGCCGGCTCGGGGGCGTCGGCGGGCCCGCGCTCGTCCGGCAGCCGGGCCTCCGAGGGCAGGCCGACCGAGGCGGCGACGCCGTTGAAGTCCCCGCCGAGCTTGAGCGTGGCGGAGGTGAGCACCACCGAGCGCTCCTTGTACAGGCCCTCGCGCAGCAGCCCGGAGACGCTCAGCGGGGCGACCCGCAGCGAGGCGGTGCCCATCCCGAAGCGGTCGCTGCGCTCGATCCAGACCACGTCGTACTCGGAGTCCTCCAGCAGCCGGTCCGCCGTCTCGTGCAGCGCCTCGGCGGAGGCCATCGCCTGCTTGCGGACCGCGTCCTCGTCGGTGAGCGCCTTGTCCCTGGTCTCGCCCAGTGAGGTGATCACCTGCCGGCTGGCGTCCCGGATCGCGGTGACCGCGTACGCCAGGTACTCGGGCAGCTCCTCGACCCGGCCGGGCTGGGCCGTCTCCATCAGGCCGTGGAAGTTCTCCGCGGCGGCCTGCAGGGCGTCCACGGCCTTCTCGTTGGCGAGCCGGGCGGCCCGCTTCACGGCCCGGTTGACGGCGCCCACGGTCAGCTCGGCGGTGGCCGCGCCGGTGACCCGGTTGACCAGCTCGTGCGCCTCGTCCACGATCAGCAGCCCGTGCTCGGGCAGCACCGGCGCGCCCTCGATCGCGTCGATCGCCAGCATCGCGTGGTTGGTCACCACGACGTCCGCGAGCTTGGCCCGCTCGCGCGCCTTCTCCGCGAAGCACTCCTGCCCGTAGGCGCACCGGGTGGCGCCCAGGCACTCCTTGGAGGTGACGGACAGCTGGGCCCAGGCCTTGTCGGAGACGCCCGGGCTGAGGTCGTCCCGGTCCCCCGTCTCGGTCTCGTCCGCCCAGTCGCGCAGCCGCAGCACGTCCTGCCCGAGCTTGCCGGTGGGGCCGCCGAGCGCGTCCACCGGATCGAACAGTCCCTCGCCCTCCTCGCTCGGGGTGCCCTCGTTCGCCCGGTGCAGGCAGAGGTAGTTGGAGCGGCCCTTGAGCATCGCGAACAGCGGCCGGCGGCGCAGCACCGGGTGCAGCGCCTCGACGGTGCGCGGCAAGTCCCGCTCGACCAGCTGGCGTTGGAGCGCCAGGGTGGCGGTGGCGACCACCACGCGGTCCCCGTGGGCGAGGGCGGGCACCAGGTAGGCGAGGGACTTCCCGGTGCCGGTGCCCGCCTGTACCAACAGGTGCTCGCCGTGGTCGACGGCGTCGGCGACGGCTGCGGCCATCCTGGCCTGGCCGGGGCGTTCCACGCCGCCGACGGCCTCGACGGCGGCGTGCAGCAGCTCGGGGATACGGGCCCGGGGGACGGCGCCGGAGTCGTCCCCCGGGCCGTCGGCGGAGTCCTCGGCGACCTCGACGACGTCGTCAGCGGCGTCGTCGGCGTCGGCGGGAAGCTGGGATTCGGAGTCGTTCGTCATGACCCTCCCAGCCTACGGGGCGGGGGTGACAATCCGGTCCCGTTGACCGGGCAGCACGGTCGCGGCCTCCGCGGTGAGCGCGTTGGGGACGGTGCCGTGCCGGGCCGCGTGCGGGCGGTGCGGGCGGTCCCCGTAGCCGTCGAGCAGCAGCCGGTTGCGGTTGAGGCAGAGCCGTTCGATCCGCGGGCGGAACAGGTCGAAGAGCGCGAAGCGCTCGCCCAGCTCGGGGAAGCGTGCCTGGTAGCGGAGGATCTCGGCGCGCAGCAGGGCCCAGAACTCGGCCTCGGGCAGCCCGGTCTGCGTCTCCAGCAGCGGGGCGAGATAGCGGTAGACGCCGACGAAGAGGCCGGAGTGGAGGAACTGGCAGAGGCCCTGCGGGTCCTCGCGCAGCAGTACCTCGTCCACCTCGGCGGGCAGGCCGCGCAGTTCGGGCAGGTCCTGGTCGCTCAGGTTGACGTCGTCGACGAAGTCCTTGACCGCGAGGCGGACCGGGGCGTCGTGCTCGTCGAAGACCAGGATGGCGTTCTCGCCGTGCGGGGAGAAGACCAGGCCGTAGTGGTAGAGGAAGTGCAGCAGCGGCGGCAGCATGGCGGCGAACAGCCGGGCGGTCCATGCGGCGGGGGTGAGCCCGGAGCGGGCGATCAGCTCGGCGGCGAGCGCCCGGCCGTCGGAGCCGGTCTGCAGCAGCGCGGCCAGGGTGCGGGCCCGCTCGCCGGGGTCGAGGAACGGGCCGAGCGGTTCGCGCCAGATCGCGCCGAGGAGCTCCTTGTACTGGTACGGCGCCTCGGGCAGCTCGCGGTAGAGCGGGTGGTCGACGGTGACCGAGGCGATCTCGCCGAGCAGCACGACCCGGCACTCCTCGCGCAGGAATCGGTCGGCCTGCCGGAGGCCGTGGATCCAGGCGGTGACGGCGGGTGCGGCCAGCGTGCGCTCGGTGGGCAGGCCGCGCCAGACCAGGGTGTTGAGGATGGCGAGCGGCAGTTTGACGGTGCAGCGTTCGGGGTGGTCGGCGTTGAAGAAGGAGCGGATGGACTGCTGGGGCAGCCGTAGGTCGCCGTCGGAGGGCAGCGGGACGATCTCGCCGGTGGCGATCCAGGGGGCGAACAGCGGGACGACGGTCTCGTCCCACTGCCAGGGGTGGACGGGCAGCAGCAGGTAGTCCCCGGCGTCCGGGCCGAGGGCCGCGAGCAGCGCGCCGGGGTCGTCGAGTTCACGCCGGTAGAGCAGCTCGGGGCGGTCGAGTCCGGGAACGCCGCGGTACTGGGCGAGGCGCTTGTGGACGGCGATCCAGGGCAGCGGCAGCGGGGTACGGGCCTCCGGGGTCCAGCGGGCGGCGTCGGTGGCGGAGAAGCCGATCCGGCCCTTGTTGGGGACGATCCAGGGGTGGCCGCCCTGCCGGCCCTCCAGCTCGGTGTGGCCGAGGTCGGCGAGTTCGGCGGCGGTGAGCGCGGTGGCGAGCTGGTGGGCGTCGGCGGTCAGGGTGGCGGTGAGTTCGCGGATCAGGTGCCCGGTGGTGTCGCCGCGCAGGCCGAGGGCGTGCCGGGCGTACGGGAGGAACCGCAGCGGGTCGAGGCCGTCGGTCTTCGAACAGCGCACCGAGTCCTCGTCGACCTGCCAGCCGCCGTACGCCCCGCGGCGGGCGGTGAACCGGTACTCGGCCTCGGGCAGCCGCAGCAGGTAGCCGCCGACGGGACCGTCGGGGGCCGGGGTGATCAGCTCCTCGTAGGCGAACTCGCCGAGCATCTTGGCCAGCAGCGTGCGGCCGGCCCGCCGCCAGTGCCCGGCGGTGAGCTGTGGTGGCAGGTACAGCTGCGGTTCAGCGGCCGGCGGCTGCGGCACGGGTCCACTCCTGGGGTCGCGGGAAGCCCGGGGCGGGGGCGGGGACGGGTGGTGCGGGCGGGGCGAAGCCGGTCCAGGCGGTACGGGTGGGCAGCCGGTGGACGGTCCGGCCGGTGACGGCGTTGAGGATCACGGCGGCCCGGTGGGCGCCGAGGCCCAGGTCGGGGGTGCCGACGCCGTGGGTGTGCAGTTCGGCGTTCTGAACGTACAGGCCTCCGGTGAGTTCGGGGAGGGTCGCGACACGGTGTTCGAGGTCGACCTGGTAGCGGCCGGCGGCGTCCCACTCGATCAGGTGGGAGAGCGGTTCCAGGGCGGCGGGGCGGGCGGCGCGGTAGCCGGTGGCGAGGACGACGGCGTCGGTGCGCAGCACGTGCTCGGTGCCGGAGTCAAGGTGCCGGCAGTGCAGTTCGAGGGCGCCGCCGGGGCCGGGCCGGGCGGCGGTGACGGCGGTGCCCGGGGTGATCTCGACCGGGGTGCTGTCGATCGGGCGGCCGATGGTCCGCTCGTACAGGTGGTCGTGGATCTCGGCGAGGGTCTCGGCGCTGGCGGCCTTGTGCAGCTGCCACTGGGCCTCGACCAGGGGATCGCGGACGCTCGCGGGCAGGCTGTGGAAGTAGCGGGTGTAGTCGGGGGTGAAGTGCTCCAGGCCGAGCTTGGAGTACTCCATGGGGGCGAGCGCCCTGGTCCGGGTCAGCCAGCGCAGCCCGGTCCCCTCGTCGCCGTGGGGCGCCGCGCCGCGAGCGGCACCACCGTGGAAGGCATCGCCGTGGACGGCACCGTCATGAACGGCATCGCCGTACCGGCGGAGCAGGTCCAGGAAGACCTCGGCACCGGACTGACCGCTGCCGACGACGGTGATGTCACGGGCGCCGTCCAGGGCGTCCCGGCGGTCGAGGTAGTCGGCGGAATGGAAGACGCGCGGGTGTCCGTCGAGGGCGGCGAAGGCCTCGGGCCGGACCGGCCGGGTGCCGACGCCGAGCGCGAGGTTGCGGGCCTGCACCTCGGTGCGCCGGCCGGTGGCGGTGGACCGCAGCTCGACCCGGAAGTGGCCGCCGCCGGCCGCGGCCACCCAGTGCAGGGCGGTGACCTCGGTGCCGAAGCGGCAGTTGCCGAGCCGTTCGGCGGCCCAGCGGCAGTAGTGGTCGTACTCCCGGCGGGGCAGCTGGAAGCGCTCGGCGAAGTAGAACGGGAAGAGCCGGTCCTGGTCGCGCAGGTAGTTGAGGAAGGACCAGGGGCTGGTCGGGTCGACCAGGGAGACCAGGTCGGCGAGGAACGGCACCTGCATCCGGGCCCCGTCCACCAGCATCCCGGGGTGCCAGCGGAACTCCGGGCGCTGGTCGCAGAAGAGCGTGCGCAGGCCCGGCACGGGCTCGGCGAGCGCGGCGAGCGAGAGGTTGAACGGGCCGATGCCGACGCCGAGCAGGTCGTAGGGCCCGGCCTGGGGTGCGGGGGTGTCCATGGGGTGGGGGGTGTCCTAGGAGGCGTGAGGGCGGCGCGCGCGGACCATCAGGGCGGCGCGTTTGGCGGGCAGGTCGAGGTCCGCGGCATGGGCGAAGCCGGCCCGTTCGAAGGCCCGCACCGAGCGCCGGTTCCGGACGTCGGGTTCGGCGACCACCCGCTCGCAGCGCGGCCGTTCCCGCAGGATCCGGTCGGCGAGGGCGGCGAGCAGGGTGGCGCCGAGGCCGCGGCCGCGGCGGTCGGCGGGGCCGAGCAGCAGGTGGACACCGGTGTCGTGGGGCCGGGCCGGGTAGTGCCGGGCGAGCGGGTCGAGGTCCGCGCGGTAGATCTCCCAGTAACTCATCGGGGCGCCGTCCAGCAGCCCGAGACAGGGCACGCTGCGGCCGTCGCCGTCGAGTTGGGCCCGCAGGTGCCGTTCGGTGGCGGCGGGCGGGCCGTCGAGCTCCCAGAAGGCGGCCACCTCGGGGTCGTTCATCCACCCGGCGAGCAGGTCCAGATCGGCGGGAAGCCGGACCGGCCGGAGCCGGAACTCACCGGCGGCGGTGGTCATGCCGCCCCGGCCGGGCACGCCGTCGAGCGGGCAGGCGGGAGGCGTCACGCGCCGGCCACCGGGTTGGGGATGTCCACGTAGACGGACTGGGTGGCGACCGGGCCGACAAGTTCGTCCATGCCGTTGATCCGGGTGAGCAGGTTGGCCTTGCAGGGCAGGGTGGGCGCGTCCAGCAGCAGGCCGGGCAGCGCGGAGCCGGTGGCGGTGACCCGCGGACCGGACAGGAAGCCGCGCAGGGCGGCCAGCAGCACGCTCTCGTCGGCGAGCCGCTGGGAGCCGAAGGCGCCGATCAGTCCGAGGATGTGGTTGATGCCGAGGTAGTAGGCGAAGTGATGGTCGATCACCTCGTCGGCGAGGAAGGTGTCGCTCCGGGCGCCGAGGCCGGGCAGCCGGGCGGCGAGCCGCTCGGCCGCGCTCTCCCGGTAGTAGAAGCCCTGGTTGTCGCGGTAACGGCCGCCGTTCGGCCAGCCGTCGGCGTCGAGCAGGACGAGGCTGTTCTGCTGGTGGGCCTCCAGCGCGATGCCGGCCTGACCGTCCAGCCACAGGACGGGCAGCACGACGGTCTCCAGGTAACGCAGGAACCATTCGGCGGCCACGGTGCGCAGCGGGCGGCCGCAGCGGGCGGCGAGCGCGCGCAGGGTGTCGCCGAGCCGGGACGGCACGACGGAGCCGGTGCCGAGCGGCTGTTCGGCGACCAGCCCGGCGACGCAGAGGGCGCGCTCGGTGGGGCCGAAGGGCTGGGCGCGCAGCACGGTGTCCAGGCCGCCCGGGTCGCCGAGGCCGGGGTGGTCCACGCCGATCCAGGCCGGGTCGCGGACGACGTCGAAGCCGGGGTGGGCGGCCCGCCACTCGGCGGCCAGGCCGCTCTCCAGCAGCCGGTGCACCTCCAGGCCGCGGTGGAGTTCCTTGCGGAGGTTCTCCCGGCGGGAGTTGGTGATCCGCAGGCCGAGCGAGAGCTTCAGCATCCAGGGGGTGCCGGGCCGGTAGACGGTCCGCACCGAGGAGGTGGGGTGCCAGGGTTCGCCGGACGGGCCGAGGTCGTGCAGCAGGCCGGCGGCGAGCAGCTCGGCGACGGCCGGGCGCAGCGCCAGCTCGCGGGCCTGCCAGGGGTGCAGGGGCAGCGCGGCGGTTCCGCGCGGAAGCCGGGCCCGGTCGCCGAGGAGTCGGGCGGTGATCCGGTCGGCGCTCTCGGCGACGGCGGAGCCGGCCGCGAGCAGCTCGCGGTCGACGGCGTACCAGTGGAGCTGGAAGGAGCCGTGGAGTTCCGGGGAGTACGCGGCGCTCTGCGCGGGGCCGAGGCCGTCGCGGCTCTTGGGGGTGGGGTGCAGCGGGTGGCCGAGCAGCAGGGACTGTTCGGCGGCGAGGAAGTGCGAGCCCTCCGGCCCCCCGGGGGCGGCGGCGGTGCGGCGGTGGGCCAGGATGTCGGCGGTGCGGACCACCGAGTCGGCGACCCGGGCGGCGAGGTCGGCGACCTGGCCGGGGTCGGGGCGCTCGGCGGCCGCGGTGGCGAGCAGCGCGGCGGTGGTGACGGCGTCCACGGGGGCGTCGGCGGTACCCTCGCCGGCCGAGAGGGTGGCGGCGCCGAAACGGTGCCAGCCACCCGGCGACCAGTAGCGGACGGGCGCGGAGAGCAGGGCCGCGCCGCCGAGGACGGCGACCCGCAGCTTCCCGTCCGGGCCGGGGGCGGCACCGGTCTCGCGGGTCCAGCAGCGCAACAGCGCCTCCAGGGCGGCCTGTTCGGCGGCGACGGCGGGGTCGGGGTGCAGCAGCAGGTCGGGCTGCGCCGGGCGGTCGGGGGAGGTCCGGCAGGCCGGGATGTGGGGCGGGGCTCCGGTGAGGGCGGTGGTCAAGGCTGCTCCTTGGGGCGCGTGGGGGTGCGGACGCGCAGGGGTGCTGGAGAGGATGTGGCGGGCGCTCTCATCGTCGCGTCAGGTAAGGGTTACCTATCCCTGACGGGTGATCACAAGGACGGCTCACTCGTCCGGGTGAAGAGCGGTGATTGTTCACCACTCGGCGGGGAGTCCCTGTTGTTCCAACGACGCCGGGAGTTCGTCACAGATTGATGACCTCCGACCGGGGCCGCAACCCGGGGGTCGGCCCGTGTCGTCCTGGTGGCCAGTGGGAGACTCCAAGGCGGCGAGCCGCCGGCGCACCGGACTACCAGGGGGAAGCGAACACCATGCCATTGATCCACCGGTCGGCCCTGGCCGCGGCACTGGCCGCGGGGACGTTGCTCGCCGTGAGCGCCTGCGGGCCGGACGGCCCCTCGGGCGGGGGCACCGCCGCTCCGCCACCCGCCTCGGCGAGCGCCGCGACCACGGCCGCCGCCGGGAGCGGCGGGGTGATCGGCGGGCTCACCCTGCCCTCGGGCATCCCGACCAGTCTGCTGGAGGGCCTGCCGAAGAGCTGGGACGACCTGAAGAAGTGGAACTTCCAGGACTGGGACAACTGGGCGTCCAAGCACGTCTTCAACAACCCGGTCGTGAAGGACTTCTGGAACCCGGACAAGATGGGCGACTCCAAGCCCGCCGACCCGGCGCCGCCGACCGCGAAGCCGGCCGACGGCGCCGCGGTCACCGATCCCGAGCCGGCGCCGGTCAAGGCGGTGCCGGTGGCCCGCCCGTACACCAAGCAGCCTTCCGGGAAGGTGTTCTTCAGCGCCCAGGGCGGCCGGGGCAACTGCTCGGCGACGGTGGTCACCGACCCGGCGCACCCGGGCAAGAGCAACCTGGTCTGGACGGCCGGGCACTGCGTGCACGAGGGCAAGGGCGGGAACTTCTTCAAGGACCTGGTGTTCGTGCCCGCCTACAACAACTCCGGTGCCTCCAGCGGCGGCAAGAAGGCCCCGCTCTCCGAGCTGGCCCCGCTCGGCACCTGGTGGGCGGACCAGGTGACGACCTCGCCGCAGTGGATGGTCGAGGGCGGCGGTAGCGGCGATGCCGCCAACCAGTACGACTTCGCCATCATGCGGGTGCACAACCAGAACGACAGCGGCAAGTCGCTGGAGGAGGCGGTCGGCGCGGCCGTCCCGGTCTGGTTCGACGCGCCGCGCGACAAGCTCGCCGTCTCGGCCGTCGGCTACCCGCTCTACAAGCCGTTCGACGGCCAGGAGCTGTACAAGTGCGAGGGCGGCCGGCCGACCCGGCTCTCGTTCGACCCGAAGCGGCCGCCGATGCTCACCATCGGCTGCACCATGACCCAGGGCTCCAGTGGCGGCGGCTGGTTCGCCACCATGCCGGACGGGAAGACGGCGCTGGTCAGCAACACCTCGGTCGGCACCCAGGACCACACCTCGCTGAGCGGCCCGTATCTGGAGGCGGTCGCCAAGCAGGCCCTGGACTGGATCTCCAAGAAGCAGTAGCCGCCCCTACCTCCACCACGTCCACGGGAACCGATCCACCATGCCGAAGACCAGCCGGGCCGGCGCGCCGCGGCGCCGGGCCGCCCTGGCCGGCGCCGTGTCGCTCGTCGCGCTGCCGTTCACCGCGACGGCCTGCGGGCCGGACGGCGCGGCGGGCACCGGCAGGCCCGCGGCGACCGTCGCCGCGGGCCTGCCGGGCGCCGCGCTGCCCGGCGGCCCGCAGGAGCCGGCGAACTGGAAGGTCGACGACTGGACGAGGTTCGCCCGCGAGAACGCCTTCAGCAACGAGGTGACCCAGGGCTTCTGGTCCACCGCCAGGATGGAGAAGGCCAAGGGCCGGGCCACGCCGCAGTTCTCGTACCGGACGGCCGGCGGCGACGTCGAGCGGGACGATCCGCCGGCCGCCGTCCCGGCCACCCCGCAGCCGCACCCGTACAGCCAGGCGACGGCCGTGGTCGGCAAGATCTTCATGACGGCGTCCGGGGGCGACTCGACGTGCTCGGGCACCGTGGTCTCCGATCCGGCCCAGCCGGGCCGGAGCAACCTGGTCTACACCGCCGCGCACTGCCTGCACGACGGCAAGGGCGGCGGCTGGCTGAAGAACATCGTCTTCGTGCCGGGCTACAACCGCGACGGCCAGGCCGTCCGGGGCAGGCCGTACACCGAGCAGCAGGTCGCCCCGTACGGGCGGTGGACGGCGGTGCGCGCGCTGGTCTCGCCGGCCTGGGTGAAGGAGAGCGGCGTCGGCCCCGGCTCCCCGTACGACTACGGGATCGTCCGGGTCCGCGACGAGAGCGGCTCCGGCCGGTCGCTGGAGGAGACGGTCGGCAGCTCCGTCCCGGTCTGGTTCAACGCCCCGCGGTCCCAGATCACCTCGGTGTTCTCCTACGGCTACCCCGCCGAGCGGCCGTTCGACGGCATGGAGCTCCACCACTGCGACGCCGCGGCCAGGCCCGCCAGGCTGTCCTTCGGCCCGGCCCACCCGCCGATGTACGTGATCGGCTGCACGATGACCGGGGGCTCCAGCGGCGGCGGCTGGTTCATCAACAAGGACGGCAAGCCGAACCTGGTCAGCGTCAACGCGATCGGCAACCGCAACCCGTCCGAGTACCTGGCCGGGCCGTCCCTCCAGGACCAGGCCAAGCAGGCCTTCGACTACTTCAGCAAGAACGCGAAGTAGCCCGGGAACGCCGACGGCCCCGGTCTCCGTGAAGGAGACCGGGGCCCGTCCGGTGTCGTCCGGGCTCAGCCCTGGCTCAGCCCTGGGTCAGCGCCACCGTGTAGCGCTCCAGCTCGGCGGCCAGCTCCGCCGCCACCTTGGCGCGCAGCAGGGTGCCCTCGCCGGTGTGCTCGGTGGAGATCAGCTCGCCCTCGGCGTGCACCCGCGAGACCAGGTCCCCCCGGGTGTACGGGACCAGGGCCTGCAGCTCGATGGCGGGGCGCGGCAGCTCGTCGTCGATGAGCTTCAGCAGCTCGTCGATGCCCTGGCCGCTGCGGGCCGACACCACGATGGCGTGCGGCTCGCGGCGCAGCAGGCGCTGCAGCACGTGCGGGTCGGCGGCGTCCGCCTTGTTGATCACCACGATCTCCGGCACGTTCTGCGCGTCGACCGAGACGATGACCTCGCGGACGGCGGCCAGCTGCGTCTCCGGCTCGGGGTGCGAGCCGTCCACCACGTGCAGGATGAGGTCGGCGTCGGCGACCTCCTCCATGGTCGAGCGGAACGCCTCGACCAGGTGGTGCGGCAGATGCCGGACGAAGCCGACGGTGTCGGCCAGGGTGTAGAGCCGGCCGCTCGGGGTCTGGGCCCGGCGCACGGTCGGGTCGAGGGTGGCGAACAGCGCGTTCTCCACCAGTACGCCCGCTCCGGTGAGCCGGTTGAGCAGCGAGGACTTGCCGGCGTTGGTGTAGCCGGCGATGGCCACGGACGGCACCTGGTGGCGCTTGCGCTCCTGGCGCTTGGTGTCGCGGCCCTTCTTCATCTCGGCGATCTCCCTGCGGAGCTTCGCCATCTTCTCGCGGATCCGGCGCCGGTCGGTCTCGATCTTCGTCTCACCGGGACCGCGGGTGGCCATACCGCCGCCGGAGGAGCCGGAGCCGCCACCACCCATCTGCCGGGAGAGCGACTGGCCCCAGCCACGCAGCCTCGGCAGCATGTACTGCATCTGGGCGAGCGAGACCTGTGCCTTGCCCTCACGGGACTTGGCGTGCTGGGCGAAGATGTCCAGGATCAGGGCCGTACGGTCGACGACCTTGACCTTGACCACGTCCTCCAGGTGGATCAGCTGGCCCGGGGTGAGCTCACCGTCGCAGACCACGGTGTCGGCGCCGGTCGCCGCGACGATGTCGCGCAGCTCCTTGGCCTTGCCGGAGCCGATGTAGGTGGCCGCGTCGGGCTTGTCGCGTCGCTGGATGACGCCGTCCAGCACCTGGGAGCCGGCCGTCTCGGCGAGGGCGGCGAGCTCGGCCAGCGAGTTCTCCGCCTCCTCGGCCGTGCCGTCGGTCCAGACGCCGACGAGCACCACGCGCTCCAGGCGGAGCTGGCGGTACTCGACCTCAGTGACGTCCTCGAGTTCGGTGGAGAGGCCGGCGACGCGGCGCAGCGCGGCTCGCTCGCTGCGGTCGTACTGGTCGCCGTCGTAGTGGTGGCCGCGGTCCTCGTCGATGGCCGCGAGGTCCTCGTCCATGAGGGCTTCCGCCCGCATACCGTCCAGGCGGCGCGGGGCGTCGGCGTGGTCGCGGGTGTCGAACGTGGAGGTCATTCTGTCCTTTGGCTGCTGGTACGGATGGCCTGTGCACGACCGCGGGCAACGGTCGCACTCGGAGTCTGCCCAGCTGCCGCCCCGTCTACCGCTCGGGCGAGGTGTGAGCTACCCCTCAGGGCCGCGGGTGGCACTGGGGCTCGTGTGCCCAGTCAACGCCGCGGACCGGCCGTGCATTCCCCATGATGGTCGCACGCCCGGTGCGGGCGGGTCATCCTTATTTCCCGCCTCACGCGCCCTGGCCGACTCCGGCGCGCGCGCCGGGGCACGTACGGCGCCTCCTCCCTCGGGTGCGTGCGGGCGGCTGACGTCGTACACCCCGGAGACCCTCAGCATCGCCCGCATCACGGCGGGCAGCACGGCCGGCTCGGGCAGCTCGACGGTGTAGGTGTGCCGGACCCGCAGCTCCTGCGGCGGCTCGACCTCGGCCGAGACGATTCCGACGCCCTCGCCGGAGATCGCCGCGGTGAGGTCGGCGAGCAGCCGGGGCCGGTTCAGCGCCTCGGCCCGCAGGGTGACCCGGTACCCGGAGGCCGGGATTCCGCCGGGCTGCCAGTGGATCTCCAGGACGCCCCGCCCGGCCGCCCGCATCCGCTCCCCCGCCGGGCAGCCGGTGCGGTGGACGGCGACCGCGCCGCCCCGGATCGGGAAGCCGCTGACCTCGTCCGGCGGAACGGGCGTGCAGCAGCGGGCCAGCCGGACCGGCGCCCCGGGCCGGCCCTCCACCGCCACCGGGGCGGTGCCGCGCTCGGCGACCCGGTGCGCGGGCGGCGCGGGCTGCCCGGCGGAGGGCCCGGTGCGCACCACCGGCAGGCGCGTGGGGTGGCCGGCCAGCCAGCGTTCGATGGCCAGCCGGGCGGCGGGGGTCCGGGCGTGCGCCAGCCACTCGGGCGCCGGTCCGGACGGCTCGGCGGCCCGCGGGCCGTTCTCGGTGAGCACGGCGAGCAGGTCGCCGTCCTGCAGCACGGTGGACAGCGCGGTGAGCCGCCCGTTGACCCGGGCGCCGATGCACCGGTGGCCGGTCTCCTCGCCGAGCAGGTAGGCGGCGTCCACACAGCTGGCGCCGGCCCTCAGCTGAAGCGTTTCGCCGGTCTCGGTGACCACGGTGATCTCGCGGTCGCCGGCGAGGTCGGCGGTGAGCGCCGACCAGAAGGCGTCCGGGTCGGGCGTCTCCTGCTGCCACTCGAGCAGCCGGCTGAGCCAGCCGGGCCGGGCCGGATCGGTGCGGTCCAGCTCATCGCTCCCGGCCCCGGCGCCGGACGGCCTCGTGCCGGACGCCCCGGCACCGGACGGTCCGGCAGCGGACGGCCCCCCGCCGACCGCCGCCGCGCCGGGCTGCTTGGGATCGCCGAGGGCCACCACCCCGGTCTCCGCGACCTCGTGCATCCGCCGGGTGCGGACCAGCACCTCGACCACCGCACCGCCGTCGAGCGCCACGGCGGTGTGCAGCGACTGGTACAGGTTGAACTTGGGCGCCGCCACGAAGTCCTTGAACTCGCCCGGCAGCGGCGTCCAGCAGGTGTGCAGCTCGCCGAGCACCGCGTAGCAGTCCGCGTTCTCCTCGACCACCACCAGCAGCCGCCCGAAGTCGGCGGGCTGCGCCCCCTGCGGCCGCCCGTCCCGGCCCCGCGCGGCGGCCCGCTTGAGCAGCACCCGGTGCAGCGAGACCAGGTGCCGGGGGCGCACGGTGACCTCGGCGGCCACCCCGGTCTCGGCGAGCTGACGGGCCAGCGTACGGGCGAACGGGGCGAGCAGGGCGTCCGGTTCGGCCTCGTGGCCGGCCACCAGGGCCCGGGCCCGGGCGTACTCCTCGGGGTGCAGGGTGGCGAAGACGATGTCCTCCAGCTCGGCCTTGAGCACCTGGATGCCGAGCCGTTCGGCCAGCGGGATCAGCACGTCCCGGGTGACCTTGGCGATCCGCACCTGGCTGGCCGGCTTCATGTGCCGGATGGTGCGCATGTTGTGCAGCCGGTCGGCGAGCTTGACGACCATCACCCGGACGTCGTCCCCGGTGGCGACCAGCATCTTGCGGAAGGTCTCGGCCTCGGCCGCCGCACCGAAGTCGACCTTCTCCAGTTTCGTCACCCCGTCGACCAGATAGGCGACTTCGGGGCCGAAGCCTTCGCTCACCTGGTCGAGCGTCAACTCGGTGTCCTCGACCGTGTCGTGGAGCAGCGAGGCGACCAAGGTGGTTGTCCCGGCGCCGAGTTGGGCCAGGATCATGGTGACGGCCAGCGGGTGGGTGATGTACGGCTCGCCGCTCTTGCGCTTCTGGCCGCGGTGGCTCGCCTCGGCGAGCCGGTAGGCCCGGCCGAGCAGGCCGAGGTCGGCCTGCGGATGGTGGCGCCGGTGTGCCTGCACCAGCGGTTCGAGCGCATCGGGGACGGGCGGGCGGTCGGTGGCCAGCAGGGCGGCGCGCCCGGCCCGGCCGAGTGCGGCCCGGCCGAGTCCGCCGAGGGGCCGCTTGGGCCCGGCCTGCCGTGCGGATGTCGGCTGCCCCGCCAGGGGCTGCCCGGCTTCGATGGTCATCGGCACCTCCGGCAGCGGTCACCGGAGCCTTGGCCGACCCGGTGGTCCATGCTACCGAGCAGAGCACGTTCCGCGGTGCGCTGCTTCCTGTCCGTCAGCCGGATCACCCGAACGGGGGGATTCAGCACCGCCCGAATTGGGCAAAACGCCCGCCCCCGAAGGGCTCAGCCCCGGAGCACGCCGAGCCACCCCGGGTCGAGCCGGCCGCTGGCCACGATCACCGCGGGTCCGGTCATCTCCACCCGGCCGTCCGGGTGTTCGGCGATCACCAGCCGGCCGCCCGGCACATCCACCGTGTAGCTGACGGTCTCTCCGGTGACCGCCGGGTCGGCGCCGTCCCGACGGGCCGCGGCCACCGCGACGGCGCAGGCGCCGGTGCCGCACGAGCGGGTCTCGCCGGAGCCGCGCTCGTGCACCCGCATCGCGACGTGGCGCGGTCCGCGGTCCACCACGAACTCGACGTTGACGCCCTCCGGGTAGACCCCCTCGGGGCTGGTCAGCGGCGCGGTCAGCAGGTCGCCGGCGTGGTCCAGGCTCGCCACGAAGGCCACCGCGTGCGGGTTGCCCATGTTGACGTTGCGGGCCGGCCAGCGCCGCTCGCCGACCGCGACCTCGATCCCGTCCGGTCCGGGCAGCACCGCGCGCCCCATCTCCACGGTGACGTCGCCGGGCGTACCGTCCTCGGCGGCCTCGGCCACCCTGACCCGCCGCACGCCGGCCCGGGTCGCCACCGTCAGTTCGCCCGGCTCGGCCAGCCCGGCCTCGACCAGGTAGCGGGCGAAGACCCGCACGCCGTTGCCGCACATCTCGGCGATGCTGCCGTCGGAGTTGCGGTAGTCCATGAACCACTCGGCCCGGTCGGCCTGGTCCGCGGCGGCCGGGTCGGCGGCGGAGCGCACCACCCGCAGCAGCCCGTCACCGCCGATACCGGCCCGGCGGTCGCAGAGCGCGGCGACGGCCTCGGGGCCGATCGCCAGCCGGCCGTCCGGGTCCGGGAGGATGACGAAGTCGTTCTGGGTGCCGTGCCCCTTGAGAAAGAGGAGGCCAACGGGCTGCTGGGAGGATTCGCTCACCCTCCCGATGGTACTGAGCCACCGCGCAGGGCACCGGCCGGGCCCGTAGGGCGGACCGGACGACCGGCCGGACGGCCCCGGCAGGCCTCAGCGCAGGTGGACGACCCGCCACAGGGCGAGCGCGCAGGCGGCCAGCGCGATCAGGGTGTAGATCACGATCGCCTTCCATCCGGCCCGTTCGCCGGAGCCGCGGCGCGGCAGGCCCGGCCACTTGTACCCGGCGTGCCGGGCGGCCATCGCCCCCCAGCCGACCGAGGCGGCGGTGAGCAGCATCCCGAGCATCCCGACCATCGCGGAGCCGGTTCCGCCGGAGCCGAAGGCGAGCGGGAAGGCGAACATCAGCGAGCCGACGGTGGCCAGCAGCGCGATCGGCAGCGTCTGCCACCAGCGCAGCCGGCGGCGCGGGCGGATCTCCCGCTCGTGCACCGCGCCGGAGGGGGTGCGGGTGTCCAGCGCGGGCAGCGCGACCGCGTAGGAGGTGGGGGCGTCGAGGCCCGCCAGCACGGGCAGGTCCGGCAGGGTCGAGGCGTCGGGGCCGTCGGCCTCGGCGGTGGCGCTCCCGCTCTGCCCGGATTCGGGGCCGGTACCCGTCGACACGCGGCCTCCCCTGACAGTTCGACACGAGTGCGGACTCGCGGCCGGACGCGACCGGCCCTCGCGGACCGGCCCTTATGGCATCGATGATGGCATGTCCAGGGGAGCGTTCCGGGCCTGACCGGGGCCATCGGGTGATCCGTGGCCATCACGTGATCGGGCCGTAACCGCCGGTTCGTTCTGCACGCCCGCCTGCGCGCGCAGGTGCACCGCCGGATTGGCCGGATACCGCCTACGCGCCGTCCTTTTCCTGACGTTCGATCAGCTCCAGCGAATCCGCCAGCAGCTCGGCCGGGTCGGCACCGGCCGGGCGGGAGAGCCAGTGGATCCGGCCGTCCCTGCGGAACCAGGACTCCTGGCGGCGGGCGAACCGCTTGGTCGCCCGGACGGTCTCGGCGCGGGCCTCGTCCTCGGTGCACTCTCCGGCGAAGTGGTCCAGCACCTGCTGGTACCCGAGCGCCCGGGAGGCCGTGCGCCCCTCGCGCAGGCCGAGCCGCTCCAGTGCCCGCACCTCGTCCAGCAGTCCGGCCTCCCACATCCGGTCCACCCGCAGGGTGATCCGCTCGTCCAGTTCGGGCCGCGGCACCGCGACACCGATCTGCACCGCGTCGTAGACGGCGGTGTTGCTCGGCAGGTTGGCGGTGAACGGCTGCCCGGTGATCTCGATGACCTCCAGCGCCCGGACGATCCGCCGGCCGTTGCCGGTCAGGATGGCCTCGGCGGCGGCCGGGTCCAGCTCGGCCAGCCGCCGGTGCAGCGCGTAGGGGCCGGCCTGCTCCAGCTCGGCCTCCAGCCGGGCCCGGACGGCCGGGTCGGTACCGGGGAAGTCCATCTCGTCGATCGCCGCCCGGACGTACAGCCCGGAGCCGCCGACCAGGACGGGGGTGCGGCCGGCCGCGAGCAGCCGGTCGATCTCGGCGCGGGCGAGCCGCTGGTACTCGGCGACGCTGGCGGCCTCGGTGACGTCCCAGATGTCCAGCAGGTGGTGCGGGACGCCGTCGCGCTCGGCCCGGGTGAGCTTGGCGGTGCCGATGTCCATGCCCCGGTAGAGCTGCATCGAGTCGGTGTTGATCACTTCGCCGTCGAGACTGCGGGCGATGGCGACGGCCAGGTCGGACTTGCCGGCGGCGGTCGCGCCCACCACGGAGACGACACGGGGCTGAACGGTACGGGAGCTGCTCACGGCACCAGTCTCGCAAAACCGCCGCCGCGCCGTTGACCTCCCCGCCCGACTGGTCCTATTGGGTGACGATATGCCTGGCTAAGGCCAGGTCTGCGGTTGAGAACGGTTCGACCGCGACGGACGTTGAGCAGAAGACAGAAAGGAACGGTGAGAACGCCATGGGTCTGATGGACAACCTCAAGGGCAAGGCCGGAGAGCTCAAGGAGAAGGCGAGCGAGCTGGCGGGCAAGCACAGCGAGCAGATCGACAACGTGGTGGACAAGGCCGGCGGCGCGATCGACAAAGCCACCAAGGGCAAGTACACGGAGAAGATCGAGACCGGCACCAGCAAGGCCAAGGGCGCGGTGGACGACTTCGCCCACAAGCCGCAGCCGGGCAACGGCGGCCCGTCGGCCTGACCCGCGTTCCGGTCACCCCGTTCCGGCCGGTCGTGCCCGGCCGGAACGGCTCAGCCCCAGGACGCCACAACGTACCCGACGCCGTACGGCGCGTCCTGGTAGCCCAGCCGTGCCTTGAGGCCGGCGCCCTCCGCGGCGCCGGCCAGCACCTGCCAGGGGGCCCGGCCCTCGGCCCGCAGCTCGGCGGCCAGCCCCTGGTCCACGGCGGCCAGCGCGGCCAGGTCGGCCGAGCCCAGCGCCTCCGCGAGCGCCGCGTCGAAGCCCTCGGCGCGCTCGTCCAGGTAGCCCGGCGCCTTCACCGAACGGCAGGCGCTGCCGTCCCCCATCACCAGCAGTCCGACCCGGTCGGCCAGCCCGGCCAGGCCCTGGCCCAGCCCGAGCATCCGGTCGGCGGGCGCGTCGGCGGGCACGGCGCAGGCGTGCGTCGGCAGGGCCGCCCCGGCCCGCTCCAGCAGCCAGGCGCCGACGGTCAGCGAGGGCGCCAGCTCCGGCCCCTCGACCCGGCCGGACGGCAGCCTGGCCACCAGCGGCACCCCGTAGCGGTGGAAGGAGCCGGCCCCGCCCTCCGTCCACACCTCGGCCTCCGGCCCGGTGCCGACCACCACGACCAGGTCCGGCCCGGCCCCGAGCAGTGCCGCCACCGCCTCGTCGCAGGCGGCGCGCAGCGGCTCCAGTTCGGCGGCCGCCCCGGCGGCGACCTCCGGGACGAGCAGCGGCGGACAGGGGCAAACGGCGGCGGCTACCAGCATGCGGATCACTCTAACGAAAGCGGCCCGGCGGGATCACCGATCCCGCCGGGCCGCCCTGGGCCATGGTCAGTCGCCGCAGCAGCCGCCCGCCGGGGCGGCGGCCGGCGCCGCGGGGGCGCCGATGGTCGGCAGGCCGAGCATCACTCCCGCGGGCTTGGCGGCGGGTGCCGCCTGGCGCTTCTCCCAGGCGTCCCCCGCCCGGGTGCGGCGCACCGCGAGCGTCGGGCCCTCGGCGAGCAGGTGGTGCGGGGCGGCGTAGGTGATCTCGACGGTCACCATGTCGCCGGGGCGCACCGGCTCGGCGGGCCGGGTGAAGTGGACCAGCCGGTTGTCGGGCGCGCGGCCGGAGAGCCGGTCGGTCCGGTCGTCCTTCTTGCCCTCGCCCTCGGCGACCAGGATCTCCAGGGTGCGGCCGACCTGCTTCTTGTTCTCCTCCCAGGAGATCTCCTCCTGGAGCGCGATCAGCCGGTCGTAGCGGGCCTGCACGACGGCCTTCGGCACCTGGTCGGCCATCTCGGCGGCCGGGGTGCCGGGGCGCTTGGAGTACTGGAAGGTGAAGGCGTTGGTGAAGCGGGCCTCGCGGACCGTGTGCAGGGTCTGCTCGAAGTCCTCCTCGGTCTCGCCGGGGAAGCCCACGATGATGTCGGTGGAGATGGCCGCGTCCGGCATCGCCTCGCGCACCTTCCGGATGATGCCGAGGAAGCGCTCCTGCCGGTAGGAGCGGCGCATCGCCTTGAGCACGGTGTCCGAGCCGGACTGCAGCGGCATGTGCAGCTGGTGCATCACGTTCGGGGTCTCGGCCATCGCGGCGATCACGTCGTCGGTGAAGTCGCGCGGGTGCGGCGAGGTGAAGCGGATCCGCTCCAGGCCCTCGATCTGCCCGGCGGCGCGCAGCAGCTTGGAGAAGGCCTCGCGGTCGCCCAGGTCTGAGCCGTAGGCGTTGACGTTCTGGCCGAGCAGGGTCACCTCGATGACGCCCTCGCCGACCAGCGCCTCGATCTCGGCGAGGACGTCGCCGGGGCGGCGGTCCTCCTCCTTGCCGCGCAGCGCGGGCACGATGCAGAAGGTGCAGGTGTTGTTGCAGCCGACCGAGATGGCGACCCACGCGGCGTACGCGGACTCGCGGCGGGTGGGCAGGGTGGAGGGGAAGGTCTCCAGCGACTCCAGGATCTCGACCTGGGCCTTCCGCTCGATCGCGGCCCGCTCCAGCAGCGCGGGCAGGTGCCCGATGTTGTGGGTGCCGAACACCACGTCCACCCAGGGGGCCTTGCGGACGATGGTGTCGCGGTCCTTCTGTGCCAGGCAGCCGCCGACGGCGATCTGCATGCCCTTGTGGCGGCTCTTGACCGGCGCCAGCTGCCCGAGGTTGCCGTACAGCTTGTTGTCGGCGTTCTCGCGCACCGCGCAGGTGTTGAACACGACCAGGTCGGGGTCGCCGTCCTGCCCGGCCTTCACGTACCCGGCGTCCTCCAGCAGCCCGGACAGGCGCTCGGAGTCGTGGACGTTCATCTGGCAGCCGTACGTGACGACCTTGTAGCTCTTCAATCCGCTCTCACCGCTCACCAGACCAGGGTACGGGCAGCCGCGAAACGCTTTCCCCGCCGGTCGCCCCTCCCGTTCGCCCCGGCGGACTGGCACTATCCCTGCATGGCCCCCAGCTCTCCGCACCGACTCGGCACCGCCGTCCGCGCGGCGGCGCACAGCCCGCTCTGGCGGACCGTGCTGGTCCTGGTGCTGGTGGCCGCGGGGCTCGGCGGCTGGTGGCTCTCGACCGGCCGCTCGCCCTCCTATCCGCGCGGCGAGACGGGCTTCGCCACCGGGGTGCAGCGCGGCGTGTACGACCGGTACGGGCAGCTGTTGCAGACGCACATCGCCAAGGCGATGCCGGGGGTACGGCTGCGGCTGGACAACTCGCAGGGCTCGCTCGACAACCTCGCCCGGGTGACCGGTGGCCAGGACGACTTCGCCATCGCCACCGCCGACGCCGTCGCCCAGTACTCCGGCCCCGGCAAGGAGCGGCTGCGGGCCATCGCCCGGCTCTACGACGACTATTTCCAGCTGATCGTGCCGGCCTCCTCGCCGGTGCACCGGGCCGCCGACCTGAAGGGCCTGCGGGTCGGCGTCGGCCAGTCGCTGTCCGGGGTGAACCTGGTGACCAGGCGGCTGCTCTCCTCGGCCGGGCTCGACCCGGACCACGACATCAAGCCCGCCATGCTGGGCATCGGCGACGCGGTCGACGAGCTGCGGGCGGGCCGGCTGGACGCCTTCTTCTGGTCCGGCGGCCTGCCGACCAGCGCGCTCACCGATCTCTCGGAGCACACACCGATCAGGATCGTGCCGCTCGGCGACCTCGCCGAGGCCGTCCACCAGGTCCCGGGCGGCGGCACCGACGCCTACCGGGCCGCCACCATCCCCAAGGGCACCTACCCCGGCGCCGAACCGGCGGACGCCGTCGCCACCGTGGCCGTGCCCAACCTGCTGATCACCCGGGACGATGTGGACACCGATCTGGTCCAGGGCATGACCAGGGCGGTGATAGACAGCCGGGACCAGATCGGCGCCAAGGTCCACGCCGCCCAGCTGGTCGATCTGCGCACCGCCGTCTACACCGACCCGCTCCCGCTGCACGAGGGCGCGATGCGCTACTACCGCTCGGTGAAGCCCTGAAGCCCTGAGGCCCGGGAAACCGCGGGACAGGGGTGCTACGCCCGGCCCTTCTCCGGCCGCGGCACCGCCAGGGTCACCGCGAGGCCGGTCGGCTTCACCGGGGCGAAGGTGAGCGAGCCGCCGCCGGCCTGCAGCAGGGTGCGGGCGATGGAGAGGCCGAGGCCGGAGCCGTCCACGTTCTGATGGCGCGCACTGCGCCAGAACCGGTCGCCGGCCCGGGACAGCTCCTCCTCGGTGAGGCCGGGCCCGTTGTCCGAGACGGTCACCGCGATCTCCTTGCGCTGCACCGCGACCAGCAGCCGCACCCGGCTGCCGGCCGGCCCGAACTTCAGCGCGTTGTCCAGCACCGCGTCCAGCGCGCTGCCGAAGCCGATCGGGTCGGCCATGCCGAGTGCCAGCGCCGGCCCCTCCCAGCCGAGTTCGATCCCGCGCCGCACCGCCACCGGCCGCCAGGCGTCCACCCGGGCCAGGGTGAGCGCGGCCAGATCGGTCGGCTCGGGCTCGGGGCGGGCGTGCTCGGCGGTGGCCAGCCCGAGCAGGTCGTCCAGCACCCGGGCGAGCCGGGTGCCCTCCTCCCGGACCCCGCCGAGCTCCTCCTCGTGTCCCTCGGGCAGCTCCATGCCCAGCAGCTCGACCCGCAGCATCAGCGCCGCCAACGGGTTGCGCAGCTGGTGCGAGGCGTCCGCGACGAAGGCCTTCTGCTGGTCCAGGGCGAGCACCACATGGTCGGCCATCTCGTTGAACGACCGGGCGAGACGCTGGAGCTCGGGCGGTCCGCCGCCGGGTGCCACCCGGGCGGCCATCCGGCCGGTGGCGATGGAGTGGGTGGCCCGGTCGAGGGTGCGGACGGGGCGCAGCACCCACTCGGTGAGGCGTACGGCCAGCAGCACCGCGACGATCATCGCGGCCGCCTCGCCGGCCCCGATCACCAGCCAGCTGTGCAGCACCCGGGCGCGCATCGGGCCGGTCGGGGACTCGCTGAGCACCACCGCCACCACGTCGCCGTCCCGGACCACCGGGGCGGCGATGGTCAGCGTCCCGTCGGTGGTCCACGGCCAGACCTGCCGCGGGTTGTGGCTGCGCCGCCCGTCCAGCGCCTCCTGGAAGGCCTGCTCGCCCCAGCCGCCGGCGGGCACCCGCCAGTCCGCCGGGGCGGCGGCGATGGGGACGCCGTCACGCTGGAAGATGCCCAGCCTCACCCCGTACAGCTCGTGGTAGCGGGCCACCTCGGCGTCCAGCGCGTGCCGCCGGCCGAGCTCGCCCGGCGCCGGCCCGGGCTCGCCCTTGACGGCCGTCTCCGGGGCCGAGGGGCCCGCGGTGGGCAGGTCCTGGGCGAACCGGGCGGCGTCGTCGATCCGGTCGACCAGCACCCGGCTCTGCTCGGCGGCGGCGAACGCCGCGGCCAGCGGCAGCCCGAGGGCGGCCAGCACGCAGAGCATCAGCGCGAGCAGGATGCCGAGCAGGCGGTTGCGCACGTGCGGTCAGCGCTCCGCGCGGGCCGGGGGCGGCTGCCCGGCGGAGGCCGGGGACTCGGCGATCAGCCGGTAGCCGACGCCCCGGACGGCCTCGACCAGGCCGGGCAGGGCGAGCTTGGTGCGCAGCGAGCCGATGTGCACCTCCAGGGTGCGGCCGTTGCCCTCCCAGCCGCTGCGCCAGACCTCGCTGAAGATCTGCTCGCGCCGGTAGACCACGCCGGGGCTCTGGGCGAGCAGCGCCAGCAGGTCGAACTCCTTGCGGGTGAGCGGCACGTCGCGGCCGTCCACGCTGACCCGGCGGCGCTCGCGGTCGATCCGGATGCCGCGGGACTCCAGCGGCCCGCGCTGCTGCGGCACCGTGTCGGGCGCGGGGGCCGCGGCGGCGGTGGGCGCGGCGCCGCGCCGGGCCACGGCGTGGATGCGGGCGAGCAGTTCGCCCATGTCGTACGGCTTGGTGACGTAGTCGTCGGCGCCGAGGTTGAGCCCGTGGATCCGGGAGCGGATGTCGGCTCGCGCGGTCACCATGATCACCGGCACGCCGCTGCCGGCCCGGATCCGGCTGCACACCTCGAAGCCGTCGCGGTCGGGCAGCCCGAGGTCGAGCAGGACCACCCGGTACGGGTCGTGGCCGTCCGGCACCAGCGCGTCGAGCGCCTCGTGCCCGCTGCGGGCGTGCCTGACCTGGAAGCCGTGCCGGCCCAGGACCGCGACCAGCGCGGCGGCCACGCGTTCGTCGTCCTCTACGAGCAGTAGTCGCATCGTTCCTCCTTCCTCCGACGTTTCCAGGGGTGTCGTGCGGTGTTCCCAGGGGTGTCGTGCGGTGTTCACGGGCCCCACCGGGCAGGTCCCGGTTCTGCGCAGTATGGGCCAGCGGGCCGTCCGGCGCCAGGCTCGGCCACGGTCCGGAACCGCGCGGGACGGCGCGCGGCGGGGCGGGTGCCCGCTGTCACCGTGCCCGTACCGGACGCGCGTGAACAGTGCCCGCCCGGCGTGTGGCCGGATCGTGATCCTCAAGTTCCGCTCAGATCGGCTGACGTGACATCGTCAGGGCTCCTATGGTCACCCCACCGGGGGCCGCGGCTCCGCCGGCTGCGGCCCCCGGATTTCGTACCACCACTGCCGCCCAAGGGAGTTCAGCTCTCCGGGCCGACACGAGGGAGCAGGCGCGATGACCGAGGGCCCCACCGAGGACGCCAGCGCCACGCCCGCTCCGCTGGTGGTGCTGAGCGGGGTGAACAAGCACTTCGGCGCCCTGCACGTGCTCCAGGACATCGACCTGGAGATCACCGAGGGCGAGGTGGTGGTCCTGATCGGACCCTCCGGCTCGGGCAAGTCGACCCTCTGCCGGACGATCAACCGGCTGGAGACGATCGACTCCGGCACGATCACCATCGACGGCCGCCCGCTGCCCGCCGAGGGCCGGGAGCTGGCCAGGCTCCGGGCCGAGGTCGGCATGGTCTTCCAGAGCTTCAACCTGTTCGCGCACAAGACCGTGCTGGAGAACGTGGTGCTCGGCCAGGTCAAGGTCCGCGGGATCGCCCGCGAACAGGCGGTGCGGACCGCCCGGGACCTGCTGGAGCGGGTCGGCGTCGGCGCGCAGGCGGACAAGTACCCGGCCCAGCTCTCCGGCGGCCAGCAGCAACGCGTGGCGATCGCCCGGGCGCTGGCGATGAACCCCAAGGTGATGCTCTTCGACGAGCCCACCTCGGCACTCGACCCGGAGATGATCAACGAGGTGCTGGAGGTCATGCGCCAACTGGCCGCGGACGGCATGACGATGGTCGTCGTCACCCACGAGATGGGCTTCGCCCGGTCCGCCGCCAACCGCGTGCTCTTCATGGCGGACGGCCGGATCGTCGAGCAGAACACCCCCGAGGCCTTCTTCACCGCACCCCGCAGCGAACGCGCCAAGGACTTCCTCTCGAAGATCCTGCACCACTGACCGTTCCGATGACCGCTCCGAGTTGACGCGCGGTCAGCGGCGGCAAGCGCGCCGCCCGCCCGCGCCGTCGCATGCACCGTCCAGACGCCAGCGCCCGGTAGAACCGTGGCCCAGCCCGAGGAGATCCACCCTCATGAGGACTCGTCGCACCTTCGCCGTCGCGCTCTGTGCCATCGCGCTCACCGCCACCGCCTGCGGCAAGGACGGCTCGCCCGGCGACGCCGCCGCGACCGCGAGCAACGCCCCGAAGCTGCCCACCTACACCGTCAAGACCGACGCCAAGCTGGACGGCTCGCCGGTCTTCGCCGAGGCCAAGAAGCGCGGCCAGCTGATCATCGGCGCCAAGTCCGACCAGCCGTTCCTCGGCTTCGAGGACATCGCCAGCGGTGACCGCAGCGGCTTCGACATCGAGATCGCCAAGATGGTCGCCGCCGACCTCGGCTTCACCCCGCAGCAGATCAAGTGGCAGACGCTGGTCTCCTCGCAGCGCGAGCCGGCCATCGCCAAGAACCAGATCGACTTCTACGTCGGCACCTACAGCATCAACGACGAGCGCAAGAAGCTGGTCTCCTTCGCCGGCCCGTACTACATCGCCGGGCAGGACCTGCTGGTGAAGGCGGACAACACCGCCATCACCGGCCCGGACTCGGTCAACGGCAAGAACGTCTGCACGGCCACCGGCTCCACCTCGATCAAGAACATCCAGCCGTACAACGCGAAGATCACCCAGTTCGACACCTACTCCGCCTGCGTGGAGAAGCTGCTGTCCGGCGAGGTCGACGCCGTCACCACCGACGACGCCATCCTCAAGGGCTACGCCTCCAAGTACGCGCCCAAGCTCAAGGTGGTCGGCCAGCCGTTCACCAAGGAGAACTACGGCGTCGGCCTGAACAAGGACGACGCGGTGCTGCGCGCGGCCATCAGCGACGCCCTCAAGGCCCACCAGGACAACGGCGACTGGAAGAAGGCGTACGACGCCACCCTCGGCCTCTCCGGCTCGGCCGCCCCGCAGCCGCCGGCCCTGGAGCGGTACTGATCCCTCCGTCGCTTCCGACCGTTCCTGACCGCTCCTGAGAGGAGGGCCGCCACATGGGCATACTGTTCGAGGACGACAACTTCGCGCTGTTCCGCGACGGTTTCCTGCAGACGATCGAGCTGAGCGCGCTCAGCGCCCTGCTCGCCCTGCTGCTGGGCACCCTGCTGGCGGCCTTCCGGGTCTCCCCCGTCCCGGCGCTGCGCGGCTTCGGCACCGCCTGGGTGACGCTCTTCCGCAACACCCCGCTGACCCTGCTGTTCTTCGCCGTCGAGTTCGGGCTTCCACCGCTCGGCGTGCACTTCAGCCACCTCACCTTCGCGGTGCTGGCACTGGGCGGCTACACCGCGTCCTTCGTCTGCGAGGTGCTGCGCTCGGGCATCAACACCGTGCCGCTCGGCCAGGCGGAGGCCGCCCGCAGCCTCGGCATGACCTTCGGCCAGACCCTCACCCTGATCGTCCTGCCGCAGGCCGCCCGGACCGTACTGGCGCCGATGAGCAGCGTCTTCATCGCCCTGCCGAGAAACTCCGCGATCGCCGGCGCGTTCAGCGTGAGCGAGCTGTACAGCGTGCAGCAGACGCTCTCCGAGCGCGGCTACTCGATCTTCGCGATCTTCTTCTGGGTGGCCTGCGCCTATCTGGTGATCAGCGCCACCGTCGCCCTGCTGTTCCGCTTCCTGGAAGACCGACTGGCGGTGGCCCGATGAGCTCCCTCTTCACCCGCTCCGCCACGGCCGGCGTCCTCTACGACGCCCCCGGCCCCCGGGCCCGCGCCCGGTACCGGCTGTTCGGCGCGCTGTCGCTGGCCGGCATCGCCGCCCTGCTCTGGTACGTGATCGCGAGCCTCGCCGGGAACGGCCAGTTCGACTCCCAGCTCTGGGAGGCGTTCGAGTACAGCACCGTCCAGCAGCGGATCGTCGACGGACTGCTGGCCACCCTGGAGGCCTTCGCCCTGGCGGCGGTGCTCTCGCTCGCGCTGGGCGCGCTCCTGGCGGCCGGCCGGCTCTCCGACCACCGGCCGGTGCGCTGGGCGGCCACCACCTTCGTCCAGTTCTTCCGGGCGATGCCGCTGCTGATCCTGATCGTCGCGCTCTACTACGCCTTCTTCGCCAAGGAGCCGATGTGGGCCCTGGTCCTCGGGCTCACCCTCTACAACGGCTCCGTGCAGGCCGAGATCATCCGTACCGGCGTCAACGCCGTCCCGCGCGGCCAGGGCGAGGCCGCGTACGCGCTCGGCCTGCGCAAGACCCAGGTGATGACCACCATCCTGGTGCCGCAGGCGGTGCGCTCGATGCTGCCGTCGATGATCGGGCAGCTGGTCGTCACCCTGAAGGACACCTCGCTCGGCTTCATCATCACCTACCACGAGCTGCTGTTCGTCGGTAAGGCGATCGCCAGTCAGCCGATCAACGCCGCGGGCTTCCCCTACATCCCCGTCGTCCTGGTGATCGGGCCGATCTACATCGCGATGTGCCTGCTGCTCACCGCGCTCGCCCGGTGGATCGAAGCGCGCGGCCGCCGCGGCGCGAACCGGCGCACATCGGCTGCTGCTTGACGGACACGCAGGTGAACTGTTGCATTGCTCTTCGTGACACCATCCGGGACCATCCTCGCTCTGCGCCAGAGGGCGCGCCGACGCGGAAAGCGACGAGCGACAGACGACGCAGGAGCGCCAGAGCGAGGAGTGTGCGTGTCGGGTCCCGAGCGCCCCGCCGGTTCCGGACGCCCGGCCGCGAACGGGCGGGTCACCGCGTATGACGCCGCCCCGCCGGCCCGCCCCCGCCCGGAGGTCCCGGCATGGACCCGGTGATCGTGGTCGGGGCCGGACCGGTCGGTCTGGCCCTGGCCCTCGCGCTCGCCCGGCACGAGGTGCCGACGATAGTCCTGGACGAGGGTTCGGGGCTCTGTCCCGAGGGTCCGCGCAGCGTCGTCCTCGGCGCCGACACCGCCGCCTTCCTGACCCGGATCGGTTACCCGAGGGCCGTCTCCGACGCCGCCCAGTGGGACGCCTTCACCATCTGGCGCCGCCGCCAGGAGGTACTCCGGATCGACCTCGCCGGCACCCCCGTCCTGCACCTGCCGCAGCACCGCCTCCAGCGCGGCCTGCGCGACGCCCTGACCGGCACCCCGCTGGTCCGCCTCGTCCCGCTGAACCGGGTGACCGAACTCGAACAGGACCGCGACGGTGTCAGCGTCCGCACCCGCAACCCGCAGAACGGCACCGAGACCTGGTGGCGCGGCAGCCACCTGGTCGGCTGCGACGGCGCCCGCTCCGCGGTCCGCAAGCTGCTGAGGATCCGCTTCCCCGGACGCCCGGCCGTCGACCGCAACGCCATCGCCACCGTCCGCGTGGACCTCCCCTTCAACGAGGCCCGGCTGCACCGCGAACCCCCGTGGCGCGGCGACCGCGAGGCCTCCGCCCGCCCGCTGCCGGACGGCGTCTGGCGCCTCGACTGGCGGCTGCCCCCCGGCCGGCCCGCCGCCACCGAACCGGTGGACCCGCACGCCACCTGGCCCGGCATCGTCACCGGGGACACCCTGCTCACCCGGGTGACCTCCACCCTCACCGGCTGGTGCGGCGAACTGCCCCGGTACGAGCTGCTCGCCGCCGCCGACCACACCGCCCAGCAGCGCCTCGCCGCCCGCTTCCGCAGCGGCCGCTGTTTCCTCGCCGGCGACGCCGCCCACCTGCACGGCGCCCTCGGCATGCAGAACCTCGCCGACGGGCTGCGCGACGCCGACAACCTCGCCTGGCGGCTCGCCCTCGCCTGGCACCTCCACTCCGGCGGCCCCCAGCCCGGCGGCTCACTGCTCGACGGGTACGAGGCCGAGCGGCGCGGCGCGGTCGGTGCCCGGCTGCGCGCAGTCGACCAGGCCATGCCGATGCTGCGCCCGCTGCGCGGCTGGCAGCAGACCCGGCGGTCGCTGCTCACCGGATCGTTCCGCAAGCACGCGCCGCTGCTCGCCGACGGCCAGCTGGGCACCGGCCGCTTCGGCGGCGCCCCCGCCTACCCGGCGGCCCCCTCCGGTGTCCCCGCCCGGGTGCCGGTGCAGCGCGGCACGCGCGGGACGACCTCACTCAGCGAGCTGCTGCCCACCACCGCGCCCGGCGTGCTCGTCCCTGACCTGCCGGTGCTCTCCACCGACGGCACCCCCGACCAGCTGCACGCCCGGCTCGGCGCGACCTTCCTGCTGCTGCTCGTCGCCCCCGGCACCGCCGTCTGGTCCGCCGAACACTGGCTGGGCGCCGGGCTGATGCCCCGGCTCGCCGAGGTCGCCGCGGCGCTGCCGGTGCCGGCCGAGGTACTGGTCACCGAGGAGTACCCGGGCGCGGGCCCGCACACCGTGCTGCTGATCCGGCCGGACGGCCACCTGGTCGGGATCACCCAGGGCGCGGCGGCCGAGGACCTCCAGGCGCTGGCCGACCGGGCCCGGGGCGGCCCGGCGCCGCTCCCCGGCGCCCCCGACCCGGAGCCGGGCCCGGAGCAGGCCCCTGGGCCCGGGCCTCGGTCCGCCCCGCAGGCTTCGCCCCAGCCCACCCCGCAGCCCACCCCGCACGGTGCCGTCCGGTCCGTCCGGCGCCCGGGCGGACTCGCGTAGCCGGGCCACCTCCGCGGGGCCCGGCGTCCGACCCGACCGGTCCGGCCTCAGCGGGCCACTTCGGTGACCCGGCTCTCCCGGACCACCGTCACCCGGATCTGTCCCGGGTAGGTCAGCTCCTCCGCCACCTGCTTGGCGACCTCGCGGGCGATCACCTGTGCCCCGAGGTCGTCCACCACCTCCGGCCGCACCATCACCCGCACCTCGCGGCCGGCCTGCATCGCGTACACCGCGGCCACCCCCTCGTGTGCCCGGGCGATCTCCTCCAGCCGCTCCAGCCGGCGCACATAGACCTCCGCCGACTCCTTGCGCGCCCCCGGCCGACCGCCCGAACAGGCGTCGGCGGCCTGGGTCAGCACCGCCTCCACCGTCCGCGGCTCCACCTCTCCGTGGTGCGCCGCGATCGCGTGCACCACCTCCGCCGACTCCCCGTGCCGACGGGCGAACTCCGCCCCGACCGCCGCATGGCTGCCCTCGACCTCGTGCGTCAGGGCCTTGCCGATGTCGTGCAGCAGCGCCGAGCGCCGCACCGGCTCCGGGGCCACCCCGAGTTCGGCGGCCATCATCCCGGCCAGGTGCGCGGACTCGACCAGGTGCCCGAGCACGTTCTGGCCGTACGAGGCCCGGTAGCGCAGCGTGCCGAGGGTCCGGACCAGCTCCGGGTGCATGCCGTCGATCCGCACGGCCAGGAGGGCGTCCTCACCGGCCCGCACACAACGCCGCGCCACCTCCTCACGGCTGCGCTCGTGGACGTGCTCGATCCGCAGCGGATGGATCCGGCCATCCTCGACCAGCTGTTCCAGGGTGAGCCTGGCGGTCTCCCGGCGGACGGGGTCGAAGCAGGAGAGCTGTACCGAGGCCGGGGTGTCATCGACGATCAGATTGACGCCGGTGACGGATTCGAAGGCCCGGATGTTGCGGCCTTCGCGGCCGATGATCCGGCCCTTCATCTCCTCGTTCGGCAGCCGGAACACCGACACCGCCGTCTCGGCGGTCTGCTCGCCGGCCAGCCGCTGGATCGCCCCGGCGACGATCCCCCGGGCCAGTCGCTCGCCCTCCTCCTTGGCCGCGCGCTCGATCTCCCGGACGGTGACGGCCGCCTCCCGCCGCGCCTCGGTCTCGGCCTCCCGGACGAGTTCGGCCCGGGCCTGCTCGGCCGACAGCCCGGCCGCCCGTTCCAGCGCCCTCGCCCGATGTGCCACCAGTTCGATGGCCTCGCTCCGGGCGCGCTCCAAGTCGACGGACCGCTGGGCGAGTTCGCCCTCCTGTACGCGAAGCCGGCCCAGCTCCTCGGTCAACCGCTCTTCCCGGCGGTCGAGTTCGGCCCGCTGCCGGGCGGCCTGCTCCTCGGCCCAGCGCCGGGTCCGCTCCGTCTCGGCGGTGGAGCGCCGCTGTACGGCCTGGAGGCGCCGGACCATCAGCCAGGCCGACACCACGACGACGATCAGGACGCCCGCCAGCAGCAGGGAGGCTACCGATCCGGTGCTCACCGCGATCCTCATCCTGCCCACTCCCCGTCCCTGCGCGGCACGCCGCCCGGAACCGCCCGCGACCGGGCCTCGGACAGGCCTGCCCGAGGCGTGGCCGAGGTGTGATCGGGGTGCTCCCACACTGAGTGCGAGGCTAAGCGCGGGTTACGAAACGGTCAATACTGGCCTGGGAGTTGGCCAACTCCGGCACAACGGCGTGATCACTCCCACTCCTCGCCGGACGGACCGTCCATGCCGTCCTCGCCGGACTCCTCCTCGTCCAGCACCTCCCGGACCACCCGGTAGGCAAGCCCCTCGGAGTAGCCGCGCCGGGCCAGCATGCCGACCAGTCGGCGCATCCGGGCCTGCCGCTCCAGGCCTCTGGTCACCCGCAGTCTGCGTTCGACCAGGGCCCGGGCCGCGTCCTCCTCGTCGTCCTGGTCGAGCTGCGCGACGGCCTGCTCGACCAGGTCGCCGGCCACCCCCTTGGTCCGCAGCTCCTGGGCCAGCGCGCGCCGGGAGAGACCGCGGACGGCGTGCCGGGACTCCACCCAGGCCTGGGCGAAGACCGCGTCGTCGATCAGCCCGACCTCTTCCAGCCGGGTCAGCACCCCGTCGGCGACCTCGTCCGGGATCTCCCGCTTGCGCAGGGCGTCGGCGAGCTGCTTGCGGGTCTTGGCCGCACCGGTGAGCAGCCGCAGGCAGATGTCCCGGGCCCGGGCCTCGGGGTCGGCCGTCTCCTCCGCCCCGGACCTCCCGGGCTGTCCGGACCGCTTGGCCGGCTTCGTCCGCCGGGCCGCCCCGGGCTCCGGGGCGTCATCGCGGCCGTCACGATCGTCGAGACCGGTACGTTCGTCGCGGCCGTCGCGCTCATCGCGTTCCGCCCGGGTGCGGGCCCGACGCGCGCGCGGCCCGGTGTCGGAGGAGGAGGCGGCCGCACCCCCGTGACCGGCCGCCTCTCCCCCGGCCCGGCGACCGGGGGCTGCCTCCTCCTCCAGCGCCGAACGGCGTCGGCGCCGGCCCGTGGGCAGGTCCGACGCGGACACCAGCCCGAGCCCGCCCCCCACGGCGTCCATCGGCCCAGGGCCCGTCTCCGGGCCACGTGCCGCCTGGCCCGGCGCCCGGCCGGCCCGCCGCGACGGCGCCCGCCGGGAGGCCCGCTCCGGCTCCGGTTCCCTCCCTGGGTCCGGCTCCGGCTCGGCCACCGCGGCGAACCAGTCCGGCGGCCCGTAGTCGTCGTCCGGGCCCGCCGGGCCGTCGCCCGTCACCGTGTTGTGCTGTGTCAACGGTTCAGGCCTTGGCGGCCGCCGCCGTCTTCTTCGCCGCGGCCGTCTTGGTGACGGTCGCGGTGATCGGCTTGGCCCCGCTCTCGGCGGCGGCCGGCGCCTCGCCCTCGGCCGGCTCCTCCGTCTTCGGGCCGATACCGAGCTTGCTCTTGATCTTCTTCTCGATCTCGTCGGCGAGCTGGGGATTGTCCCGCAGGAAGTTACGGGCGTTCTCCTTGCCCTGGCCGAGCTGGTCGCCCTCGTAGGTGTACCAGGCACCCGACTTGCGGATGAAGCCGTGCTCGACGCCCATGTCGATCAGACCGCCCTCGCGGCTGATGCCCACGCCGTAGAGGATGTCGAACTCGGCCTGCTTGAACGGCGCGGCGACCTTGTTCTTGACGACCTTGACGCGCGTGCGGTTACCGACCGCCTCGGTGCCGTCCTTGAGGGTCTCGATCCGGCGGATGTCCAGGCGGACGGAGGCGTAGAACTTCAGCGCCCGGCCACCGGTCGTGGTCTCCGGCGAGCCGAACATGACGCCGATCTTCTCGCGGAGCTGGTTGATGAACACCGCGGTGGTGTTCGACTGGTTCAGCGCACCGGCGATCTTGCGCAGCGCCTGGCTCATCAGTCGGGCCTGCAGACCGACGTGCGAGTCACCCATCTCGCCCTCGATCTCCGCACGCGGGACGAGCGCCGCGACGGAGTCGATGATCACCAGGTCGATCGCGCCGGAGCGGATCAGCATGTCGGTGATCTCCAGGGCCTGCTCACCCGTGTCCGGCTGGCTGACCAGCAGGGCGTCGGTGTCCACACCGAGCTTCTTCGCGTACTCCGGGTCGAGCGCGTGCTCCGCGTCCACGAACGCGACCGTGCCGCCGGCCCGCTGGGCGTTGGCCGCCAGGTGCAGGGTCAGCGTGGTCTTGCCGGAGGACTCGGGGCCGTAGATCTCGACCACCCGGCCGCGCGGGATGCCGCCGACCCCGAGGGCGACGTCCAGGGCGGTGGACCCGGTGGGGATCACGTCGATCGGCTCGTTGGCCTTCTCGCCCAGGCGCATCACCGAGCCCTTGCCGAACTGCCGCTCGATCTGGGCGAGCGCGGTCTCAAGAGCCTTCTCGCGGTCCGTACCTGCCATGGCTTCCACCCTCGGGTTCTGTGCTGTGCGCTTCATCGTTCTCGACGCTAGCGCGTCCCACCGACAATCGGCCCAGACCGGGCTCCGCCTGTGGAAAACTCTTCGCCGGAGAGTACAAAGAACATCTGTTCGATTCAAGCGGGATTCGTTCGCACAAGCCGCCCGGCCGCCCCCCGCTACCCCTCCTCGCCTTCGTCGCCCCGCCCCCGACCTGCGGTTCCGTTCTGCTGCTCGCCCGCCCCGACCATCCGCCGCAACCGGCTCGCCGCCTTCCGGCGCAGCTCCCGCCGGGCGCGTCGCTGCTCCCCCCGGTCGATCCGCGGGTCGGTGGCGACCTCGTACCGGCGCACATAGGTGCCGACGAAGCCCTGCAGGGTGGCCGCCGCCGGAATGGCGATCAGCGCGCCGACGGCACCGAGCAGCGCCGCGCCCGCGATCACCGCGCCGAACGCCACGGCCGGGTGCACGTCCACCGTCTTCGCGGTGATCCTCGGGTGCAGCAGGTAGTTCTCGATCTGCTGGTAGACCACCACGAACGCCAGCACCCAGAGCGCGTCCACCGGCTCCACGGTGAGCGCGACCAGCACCGGCAGCGCACCGGCCAGATAGGTGCCGATGGTGGGCACGAACTGGGACATGACGCCGACCCAGATCGCCAGCGCGACCGAGTACGGCAGGTCCAGCAGCGCGAACATCACCCAGTGCGCCAGCGCCGACGCGACCGCGAGCAGCGCGCGCGAGTACAGGTAGCCGCCGGTCTTGGCCAGCGCGATCTCCCAGGCCCGCAGCACCTCGCCCTGCTTGGCGGGCGGCAGCATCGAGCAGACCGTCCGGCGCACCCTGGGGCCCTCGGCGGTGAAGTAGAAGGTGAAGAGGCCGACCGTGAAGGCCTGGAACAGCCCGCCGATCAGGGTGGAGGAGACGCCCCAGACGTTGTCGGCGGCCTGCTGGGCGTAGCTCTCGATGGCGCCGGAGTCCTTGAGCAGCTTCTTCTGCAGCTCGTCCAGCGACAGGTCCTGATGGAAGGTCTTGTTGATCCAGTTGATCAGATTGTCGAGCAGATGCGGCAGGTCCCCGGCGATCTTCGCCACCTGATCGACCAGCAGGGTCCCGAGCGCGGTCAGGAATCCGGCCACGGCGACCACGACCGCGACGAAGACCAGGAAGGTGCCGATGCCGCGCCGCACACCCCGGGCCGCCATCCGGTCCACGGCCGGCTCCAGCGCCAGCGAGAGGAAGAAGGAGACCAGCAGCATCACGAAGAGGTCGATCAGCTGGTGGAAGGCCCAGTCGGCGAGCTGGAACAGCCCGACCAGGACCAGCGCCAGCACCATCGCCCGGGGCAGCCAGCGCGGCATCCCGGCGCCCCAGAGCCCGCCGCCCGCGTCCGGGGACAGCGGCGGCGCGGGCTGCAACGGCTCGGGCTGCGGCGGTGCGGGCTGCGGGCCCGGGGCCTCGTCGACGACCTGCGTCAACCTGTCCGAATTCTGCTGTTCTGCACTGCTTGTCACTCGAACAGTCTGGCCCATCGCCGTCGCCCGCCCGAGCACCGGGCACCGGCTCAGCGCAGCAGCGACGAGACTCCCTGGGTGTCACAGACCACACGCCAGACGTCCTTGGCCTCCCAGCCCGCGTCCAGCGCCTGCCGGATCGTCCGCCCGCCCAGCTCGCTCATCACATGATCAGAGGCGAAGGACTCCGCGTACGCCTCACCGAAGTGCGCGTACATCCGTCGCCAGAACTCCGTCAGCCTCATGGCCACCAGTATCCCGGACCCGGGCCGGGGCGCCGCGGCCGAGGCGGCCTCAGGGCCTCCAGCCCGCCGCCTCCAGCGCGTACTCGACCTCGCCCAGCTCGCTGCCGGGAATCGGCTCGGGGTGGTCCTCGTGGAAGGTCCGCACACAGGAGAGCCCGGCCTTCGCCATCACCCGCCGCGAACCACTGTTGACCGTCATCGTGTACGCGACCACCCGGCGCACACCGAGCTCCTCGAAGCCCCGGCGGACCAGCGCCCGCGCGCCTTCCGTGGCGTAGCCCCGCCCCCAGGCCGACCGGCGCAGCCGATAGCCGAGTTCGACCTCGCCCCGGTCCTCCGTGCCGGTCGGCCGGAACTCGAACCAGCCGAGAAAGGCACCGCCCACCCGCTCCTCGGCGGCCCACCAGCCGAGCGTGCCGTACCGCTCGTAGTGGTCGAGAAAGCGCGGCAGCACCTCGCGCTCGACCACCTCGCGCGGGGTGGCCCGGCCGCCGGTGAGGTACCGCATCACCTCGGGGTCGCCGTCCAGCTCCACCAGGTGGTCCACGTCGGCCCCGGTGAAGCGGCGCAGCACCAGCCGCTCGGTGGTCAGGAAGACGGTCATGCCCCCGATCGTCGCCGATCGTGCCCCACCTGTCACCGGGTTTTCCGCCCCCCTGCCGGGCGTTCGCGGTCGCCCGGCAGGGGCGGCTCAGTGCGGCAGCGCCAGCGTCCCCGCGCCGTAGTACTGCCGGTCGCCGCAGGCCCGCGGGCCGGGCGGACAGGCGGCCGCCGCGGCGCCGGCCAGCAGCGCGGCGAGCCGGTCCGAGCCCCAGTCCGGGTGCAGCGCCGCGGCCACCGCGACCGCGCCGGTGACGTGCGCCGCCGCCATCGAGGTGCCGGCCAGCGCGGCGTACCGGCCGCCGGGCCAGTCGGAGACGATCGCCCCCTGCGGGCCGCCGTCCGGGTCTCCCCCCGGGGCGGCCAGCGAGACCTTTCCACGCCCGTAGTTGGAGTAGGCGGACGGCTGGCCGTCCCGGTTCACGGCGGTGACCGTGACCACGCCGGGCAGTTCACCGGGCAGCCGAACGCACTCGGTGCCGACGTACCGGGACTGCGCCGGTCCTGAGGTGCGGTCGTTGGGACTGCGGTCGTCGGTCCTGGCGGCCCCGAGGTCCTGGCTGTCGTTCCCGGCCGAGGCCACCACCACCGCGCCCCGGCGCTGGGCGTACCCGGAGGCCCGGGCCACGGCGGTGATCAGCGCGGCCTGGTCCCGGTCCTCGGGGCAGTTGTACTTCCACGGGTCCGCGAAGTAGCTGTTGTTGATCGCCTTGGCGCCGTGGTCGGCGGCCCAGAGCATGCCGCAGACGATGTTCTCCGCGTAGTACTGGCCGAGCGGGCCGAGCAGCCGGACCGCCGCGATCCGGACGCCGGGGGCGACCCCGGCGACCCCGCGGCCGTCGCGGGCGGCCCCGACGATCCCGGCGACGTGGGTGCCGTGGCCGCTCTCGCCGATCCCCGGGTCGGGCCGCCAGACGCCGGTCCGCCCGTCGGGGCGGCCGTCCGCGCAGGAGGCCGAGCTCTTCGGGTCGACCGCGGCGCGCAGGTCGGGGTGGGTGTCGTCGACGCCTGAGTCGAGCACCGCGACCAGCACCCGGCGCAGCGCGTCGGCGGAGGGCCTGCCGGGGTCGGCGGCCGGACCGCGCAGCAGGGTGGGCGAGGCGCCGGCCGCGCCGAGCAGGGCGAGATTCCAGGCATCGTGTTCGCCCGGGTCCGGCACGGTGACGGAGGCGTCGTCCCCGCCGTCCGCGCTGCCGCCACCCGGCCGTCCGCCGTCCGCATCGACGTCCGCCCGGTCCGCGCTGTCGCCGGCACCGGCACCGAAGTCCCCGGCGCCGGCCAGCGGCCGGGGCGGGCCCGGCACCGGTGCGGTCCGGGTGGCACCGACGGCGGCCACCCCGGGCCGGCCCCGGACCTTGTCGGCGAAGCCACCGGTCGCGTACGCGAGCACGGCCCCGATCTGCGGGTACTCCTGGACGACCTGCCCGCCCGCGGCACGCGCCTCGGCCCCGGCCCGGGCGGCCCCGGCGGCGTCCTCCTGCTCGGCCAGCACCAGGTAGCTGAGGTAGGCCCGCCCCGGCCCGGCCACGTACGGGACGGCACCGACGACGACCAGCGCGGTGAGCAGCATCGCGAGCAGGGCGCGGACCGACGCCTTGGCGCGGCGCGGGACGGCGCAGGCGGGACCGCGGCCGGACGGGTGCACCTGCGCCATCGCACGGTCTCCGCTCGTCGGTCCCGGTGGTCACGGGAGGATCACGGGTCTGAATAATCACCATAGGAGCGGATTGTCTGTTTTGCCTTTTTGGCTCTTCCGGACGGCACAGCCGCGACCGCCCCACCACGGCTCCCTTGTCAGTGCCACCGGGCACCATGGGGGCATGGCACCCCAGACCCGGACCCCGTCGCCCGCCGGCCCCCCGGCCGATCCGCTGGCCGGATTCGCCCCGGCCACCCGGGCCTGGTTCACGGGGGCCTTCACCGCGCCCACCACCGCCCAGGCCGAGGCCTGGCACGCCATCCGGCAGGAGACCGACGTCCTGGTGGTCGCCCCCACCGGCTCCGGCAAGACCCTCGCCGCGTTCCTCTCCGCCCTGGACCGGCTCAGCACCACCCCGCCCCCGGCCGAACCCAAGCGCCGCTGCCGGGTCCTCTACATCTCCCCGCTCAAGGCCCTCGCCGTCGACGTCGAGCGGAACCTGCGCGCACCGCTGACCGGCCTGCGCCAGGCCGCCGTCCGGCTCGGCCTGCCCGAGCCCGAGGTCCAGGTCGGCATCCGCTCCGGCGACACCCCCGCCGCCGACCGCCGCCGCTTCACCACCCACCCGCCGGACATCCTGATCACCACCCCCGAGTCGCTCTTCCTCCTGCTCACCAGCGCCTCCCGGGAGGCCCTGCGCGGCATCGACACGGTGATCCTCGACGAGGTGCACGCCGTCGTCGGCACCAAGCGCGGCGCCCACCTCGCCCTCAGCCTGGAGCGGCTGGACGAGCTGCTGGAGCGCCCGGCCCGCCGGATCGGCCTGTCCGCCACCGTCCGCCCGGTCGAGGAGGTGGCCCGCTTCCTCAGCCCCCGGCGCGGCGCCACCGTCGTCCAGCCCGCCGCCGCCAAGGAGTTCGACCTCTCGGTGGTCGTCCCCGTCCCCGACCTGGACGACCTGCCCACCGCCCCCGCCACCGGCGGCGGTCCCCCGGCCTCGCGGCCGGGAGGTGCCCCCACCGACACCGACCCGGCCCGGCAGGCCTCCATCTGGCCGCATGTCGAGGAGCGGATCGTCGACCTCGTCCAGGCCCACCGCTCCACCATCGTCTTCGCCAACTCCCGCCGGCTCGCCGAGCGCCTCTGCAACCGGCTCAACGAGATCGCCTACGAGCGCGCCGTCGGCGAGCCCCTGCCCGAATCCCACGCCCCCGCCCAGCTGATGGCCGAATCCGGCACCGCCAAGGGCGCCCCGCCCCTCCTCGCCCGGGCGCACCACGGCTCGGTCTCCAAGGAGCAGCGCGCGCTCGTCGAGGAGGAGCTGAAGGCCGGCCGGCTGCCCGCCGTGGTCGCCACCTCCAGCCTGGAACTCGGCATCGACATGGGCGCGGTCGAGCTGGTCGTCCAGGTGGAGTCCCCGCCCTCGGTCGCCTCCGGCCTCCAACGGGTCGGCCGGGCCGGCCACCAGGTCGGCGCCGTCTCCACCGGCGTCTTCTTCCCCAAGTACCGGGGCGATCTGGTGCAGTCCGCGGTGGTCACCGAACGGATGCGGGCCGGGCGGATCGAGGCGCTGCGCATCCCGCGCAACCCACTGGACGTGCTCGCCCAGCAGCTGGTCGCCATGACGGCCCTGGACACCTGGCCGGTGGACGACCTGCTCGCCCTGGTCCGCCGGGCCGCGCCGTTCGCCACCCTCCCGCAGTCCGCCTTCGACGCCGTCCTCGACATGCTGGCCGGCCGCTACCCGTCGGACGCCTTCGCCGAACTCCGCCCCCGCCTGGTCTGGGACCGCGTGGCGGGCACCGTCACCGGCCGCCCCGGCGCCCAGCGGCTCGCCGTCACCTCCGGCGGCACCATCCCCGACCGCGGCCTGTTCGGCGTCTTCATCGCCGGCTCCGCCGCATCCGAGGCGAAAGCGGGCAGGAAGGGCGGCGGCCGGGTCGGAGAGCTCGACGAGGAGATGGTCTACGAGTCCCGCGTCGGGGACGTCTTCACCCTCGGCACCACCTCCTGGCGGATCGAGGAGATCACCCACGACAAGGTGCTGGTCACCCCCGCCCCCGGGATCCCCGGCCGGCTCCCGTTCTGGAAGGGCGACACCCTCGGCCGCCCGCTCGAACTCGGCCGCGCCCTGGGCGCGTTCACCCGCGAACTCGGCGCCCTCCCGCCCGAGGCCGCCACCGCCCGGCTCCAGCAGGCCGGTCTGGACGACTGGGCCGCCGCCAATCTGCTCGCCTACCTCGCCGAACAGCGCACCGCCTGCGGCCACCTCCCGGACGACCGCACCATCGTGGTCGAGCGCTTCCGCGACGAACTCGGCGACTGGCGGATCGTCATCCACTCCCCCTTCGGCGCGCAGGTGCACGCCCCCTGGGCGCTCGCCCTCGCCGCCCGGCTGCGCGAGAAGCACGGCCTCGACCCGCAGGTCATGCACGCCGACGACGGCATCGTGCTCCGCCTCCCCGACGCCGACCTGCTCGACTTCCCCATGGAGCCGCCGGAGCGGGCGAGTTCACCGGACGACGCCCCGGTCGGCGCCGACGCCGCGCTGTTCGACCCCGGCGAGATCGAGCAGCTCGTCACCGACCAGGTCGGCGGCTCCGCCCTGTTCGCCTCCCGCTTCCGTGAGTGCGCCGGCCGCGCCCTGCTGCTCCCCCGGCGCAGCCCCGGCAAGCGCACCCCGCTCTGGCAGCAGCGCCAGCGCGCCGCCCAACTCCTCGAGGTGGCCTCCGAGTACGGATCCTTCCCGATCGTGCTGGAGGCCGTCCGGGAGTGCCTCCAGGACGTCTTCGACGTCCCCGGTCTGGTCGAGCTGATGGCGGACCTCGAATCCCGCGCGGTCCGCGTGGTCGAGGTCACCACCCCCGAGCCCTCCCCGTTCGCCCGTTCCCTGCTCTTCGGCTACGTCGCCCAGTTCCTCTACGAGGGGGACTCCCCGCTCGCCGAGCGCCGCGCCGCCGCCCTCGCCCTCGACTCCCGGCTGCTCTCCGAACTCCTCGGCCAGGCCGAGCTGCGGGAGCTGCTCGACCCGCAGGTCCTCGCCGAGCTGGAGGCCGAGCTCCAACGCCTCACCCCCGAGCGCCGGATCAAGGACGCCGAGGGCGTCGCCGACGCACTGCGCCTGCTCGGCCCGCTCACCGAGGCCGAACTGACCGCCCGCGGCGCCGATCCGCTCTGGGCGCTCGAACTCGAAGCGGCCCGGCGGCTGATCCAGGTCCGGATCGCCGGAGAGCGGCGCTGGGCCGCCGTCGAGGACGCCGGACGGCTCCGCGACGCCCTCGGCACCCCCCTGCCGGTCGGCGTCCCCGAGGCCTTCACCGAGCCGGTCAAGGACCCGATGGGCGACCTGCTCGCCCGGCACGCCCGCACCCACGGCCCGTTCACCGCCGCCGAGGCCGCCGCCCGCTTCGGTCTCGGCACCGCCGTCGTCACCGGCACCCTGCACCGGCTCACCGCCACCGGCCGCCTCGTCCAGGGCGAGTTCCGCCCGGTCGAGGGCCACACCGCCACCGTCGAATGGTGCGACGCCGAGGTCCTGCGCCGGCTGCGCCGCCGTTCGCTGGCCGCCCTGCGCCAGGAGGTCGAACCCGTACCGCCCCGCGCGCTGGCCGCGTTCCTCCCGCAGTGGCAGCACCTGGCCGGCCACCGGCTGCGCGGCCCCGACGGCCTGGTCCGGGTGGTCGAACAGCTCCAGGGCACCGCCCTGCCCGCCTCCGCCCTGGAGAAGCTGATCCTCCCGGCCCGGCTCGCCGACTACTCCCCCGGTCTGCTGGACGAGCTGATGGCGGCCGGCGAGATCGGCTGGTCCGGTGCCGGCGCCCTGCCCGGCACGGACGGCTGGATCAGCCTGCACCTCGCCGAGAACGCCCACCTGCTGCGCCCCGAGCCCGTCCCGCCCGCCGTCACCCCCGTGCACACCGCCGTGACGGCGGCCCTGACCGGCGGCTACGGCCTGTTCTTCCGCCAACTGGTGGAACGGCTGCGCGCCGAGGGCCTGACCGAGACCCCCGAGCCCGAGATCGTCGAGGCCCTCTGGGACCTGGTCTGGGCCGGGTACGTCAGCAATGACACCCTCGCCCCGCTGCGCGCCCTGCTCGGCTCCGCCCGGACGGCCGGGGCCACCGCCCACCGTGCCCCGCGGGCCACCCCGCGCGGCCGCTACGGCGGCGCGGGCCGCCCCTTCGGCCGCACCGGCGGCGCCCTGCGCAGCGGCCCGCCGACGGTGGCCGGGCGCTGGTCGCTGCTGCCCGCCTTCGCCGCCGACCCGACCGTCCGGGCCACCGCCCGGGCGCAGAGCCTGCTGGACCGGCACGGCCTGCTCACCCGGGGCGCGGTGGCGGCCGAGCGGGTGCCGGGCGGCTTCGCCGGGGTGTACCGGGTGCTGTCCGCGATGGAGGAGCGCGGCCGGGCCCGCCGGGGCTACTTCGTGGAGGGGCTGGGCGGCGCCCAGTTCGCCATGGAGGGCGCCGCGGACCGGCTGCGGTCCGTCAGCGGCCGGCTGGAGCGCGCCCGGGCCACCGAGTGGCCGGCCCGCCCCGCCGCCGAGCCGCCGCAGCTGCTGGTGCTGGCCGCCGCCGACCCGGCGAACGCCTACGGCGCCGCCCTGCCCTGGCCCGAGCCGCCCACCGCTGCGGGGGCCACGGAGGCGAGGGCGCACCGGCCCGGCCGCAAGGCGGGCGCCCTGGTGGTGCTGGTCGACGGCGAGCTGGCCCTCTACGTCGAGCGCGGTGGCAAGTCCCTGCTGGCCTGGCCGGAGGACGAGGCCACCCGCGCGGCGGCGGCGTCCGCCCTGGCCGCGGCGGTCCGCCAGGGCGCGCTCGGCAGTGTCACCGTCGAGCGCGCCAACGGCGAGCCCGCCCTGGGCTCGGCCCTGGGCGCCGTCCTGGAGGAGGCCGGCTTCCACGCCACCCCCCGGGGCCTGCGGCTGCGACCGTAGGCCTCACCGACCACACCGGCCGCACCAATCACACCGGCCCCGCACCGGTAAAGAGCCCGTATGCCACGGCGAAGGCCGCGGGGTCGTTGCCAACCCCGCGGCCTTCGTCAAGCAATCAGTCGCTGATGTCACCCGATCGGAGGTTCCGCCTCCACCCGGGCCACGGCCTCACCCGTTCGGTGCCGGGATGGTCCGGTGGCACTCCAGTCCGCGTGGACCGGAATCAGACCGAGCCCCCAGCCGCCGGCCACGAGCAGTCCCAGCACGGCCCCGTCGGCCAGTTCCCCCTGGACGGCCGACAGCCACCAGCAGAGTCCTCCCACCAGGACCACCAGGCGCCATCGAAGCGGCCGGGGAATCGTTCGCCCCAGCCGTATTCGGGCCTCGGTGCACGCCGTCGAAGCTCTCCGCACGACCGCCTCCTTCGCTCGCCCCGGGCACCAGGCGCCCGGGCGTCGAGGCCAGGTCAGGCGGCGACCACGTCCATCGCGGCAGCCTTGGGCGAGAGGTTCGCCCGGTCGGTGCCGGGGGCGGGCAGCGGTACCGGTTCGAGCACCGGCCTCAGCAGTTCACCTTCGGAGAGGGTGGCCATCGACGCAAGTTCGGCGAGCGACAGCTCGTCACTGACCTCGCGCATGACCTCGGACATGCGGACGTCGAGTGCGTCGCAGATCGCGGAGAGCAGCTCCGAAGAGGCCTCCTTCTGCCCCCGCTCGACCTCGGAGAGGTAACCGAGCGAAACCCTGGCAGCTGCCGACACCTCGCGAAGTGTGCGGCCCTGGCGCTGGCGCTGCCGACGCAGTACATCGCCCAGTAGGCGACGGAGCAGGATCATCGGTGCCTCCCTCCTCGGACTGCGGATCGAGATGTCACGTCCCCACCGTACCGCCTTGCCCGCTTCGCGTGCGGGGACCATGGTCGTGTTCACTCTGGGCTGCAAGGCTGTCCCCTCCCCTGTTTCGGTGTCGCTCCCGGGCCTGCGGACCCCTCGTCGGACCCGTCCTGCGGCACCCGGCCACCGCCGCGCAACTCGTTCGCCACCTGGTTTCTGCCCAACCAGGCCCTTGGATGTAACACGATCCTCCAGCTGCGCCATACCCGTACGCCAGTTCGGCAGATCTCGGTTCGATGGAGCTCTCGACGGGTTCAGTGCACGGCCGGGCCGGACGGCAGCCGCCCGACGAGCAGCTCCAGGGCGGCGGTGACCGCCCTGTGACGGATTGTGGCACGCTCCCCCGACAGCCGTGGCGAACTGACCAGAGTTCCCCCCGGACCGGCGACGGCGAGGTGCACCGTGCCCACCGGCTGCCCGTCCTGCGGCTCCGGACCGGCCACCCCGGTCGTCGCGAGCCCGTACGTGGCGCCCAGCAGCCGTCGTACGCCCTCGGCCATCTGCCGGGCCACCACGGGGTGGACCGGCCCGTACACGGCCAGCAGGCCCTCGTCGACGCCGAGCACCGAGGCCTTCAGCTCGGTCGCGTACGCGGTGACCGAGCCCCGGAAGGTCGCGGACGCCCCGGGGACGTCCACCAGCGCGGCCGCCAGCAGCCCGCCGGTCAGCGACTCGGCGACCGCCACCGTGCTGCCCTCCCCGCGCAGCGCGGTGTGCGCCCGCACCGCCAGCTCGTAGTCCACCCCGGTCTCCCCCGTCACCGGCCCGCGCGCTCCGCGGCCAGCCCCTCGCGGCGCATCCGAAGCGCCTGCCCGACGTAGTCCAGCGCGGTGCCGATGGTCAGCAGCACCGCCAGCGCCATCAGGACGGCCCGCGCGGTGGCCAGCCAGCCGGTCAGCTCCAGCACGTACATGCCGACGGCGATGCCCTGGGTGAGCGTCTTCAGCTTGCCGCCCCGGCTGGCCGGGATGACCCCGTACCGGATCACCCAGAACCGCATCAGCGTGATGCCGAGCTCGCGGGCCAGGATCACCACCGTGACCCACCACGGCAGGTCGCCCAGCACGGAGAGGCCGATCAGCGCCGCGCCCATGATCGCCTTGTCGGCGATCGGGTCGGCGATCTTGCCGAAGTCGGTGACCAGGCCCTTGCGCCGGGCCAGCTCCCCGTCGAACAGATCGGTGATCATCGCGACGGCGAACGAGGCCCAGGCCACCGCGCGCCACTTGGGGTCGTGTCCCCCGTCGGCGAAGAGCAGCGCCACGAAGACCGGCACCAGCAGCAACCGGAGCATCGTGAGCATGTTCGCGATGTTCCAGATCCCCGGCAACGGGGGCATCGCGGCCTCCGGTCTGTCCGGGTGGGCCGCGGCCGGGGCGCCGGGCCCGTTGGTCATTCCCCGGCTCCCGCGGCCTGGCGGACCCGTGTCTGCTCCAGCGCCTCGGCGACCAGGTCGACGCCCTCGCTGGCGACCACCCGGGCCCGGTAGAACTGGCCGACCTCGGGGTCCTCGACGCCGGTGAGCGTGGTGAGGCCGTCGGTCTCGGGCGCCTGGTGGGCGGCCCGGCCCTCGACCAGATCGCCCTCCACGGACTCGATCAGCACCTCGACCTCGCTGCCGATCCGCTGCTCGGCCCGCTGGGCGGTCATCTCCTCGGCGAGCCTGGTCAGCCGGTTCAGCCGGTCCGCCACCACGTCCTCGGACAGCTTGCCGTCGTAGGTCGCGGCCTCGGTGCCGTCCTCGTCCGAGTAGCCGAAGACCCCGATCGCGTCCAGGCCGGCGTGGGTGATGAAGCGCTCCAGCTCGGCGAAGTCCTCCTCGGTCTCACCCGGGAAGCCGACGATGAAGTTGGAGCGGGCACCGGCCTGCGGGGCCTTGCCGCGGATGGTGCCGAGCAGCTCCAGGAACTGGTCGGTGCTGCCGAACCGGCGCATCCGGCGCAGCACCGCCGGCGCCGAGTGCTGGAAGGACAGGTCGAAGTAGGGCAGCACGTCGGCGGTGCCGGTCATCGCGTCGATCAGCCCGGGGCGCATCTCGGCGGGCTGCAGGTAGGAGACCCGGACCCGCTCGATGCCGTCGAGCGCGGAGATCTCGCCGAGCAGGGTCTCCAGCAGGCGGATGTCGCCGAGGTCCTTGCCGTACGAGGTGTTGTTCTCGCTGACCAGCACGACCTCGCGGACGCCCTGCTCGGCCAGCCACTGGGCCTCGTGCAGCACGTCGGAGGGGCGGCGGGAGATGAACGAGCCGCGGAAGGCCGGGATGGCGCAGAAGGAGCAGCGCCGGTCGCAGCCGGAGGCGAGCTTGACCGAGGCGACCGGGTTGTCGTCCAGCCGCTTGCGCAGGGTGCGCGGGCCGGAGGCGGGCGCGACGCCCTCCGGAAGGTCGGCGATGGTCTCGGCGGCGCCGTGGCCGGGCAGCGCGATCTCGGCGGCGGCGGCCTGGCGCTCGACCGGGCTCAGCGGCAGCAGCTTGCGGCGGTCGCGCGGGATGTGCGGGGCGTGGTGGCCGCCGGAGAGGATGGTCTGCAGGCGGTCGGAGATGTCCGAGTAGTCGTCGAAGCCGAGCACGCCGTCCGCCTCGGGCAGCGCGTCGGCCAGCTCCTTGCCGTACCGCTCGGCCATACAGCCGACCGCGACGACCGCCTGGGTGCGGCCGTGCCCCTTGAGGTCGTTGGCCTCCAGCAGGGCGTCGACGGAGTCCTTCTTGGCGGCCTCGACGAAGCCGCAGGTGTTGACGACGGCGACGTCGGCTTCGGCGGCGTCGTCGACGAGCAACCAGCCATCGGCCTCCAGTCGCCCGGCGAGTTCCTCGGAGTCCACCTCGTTGCGGGCGCATCCGAGCGTGACAAGGGCGACAGTACGGCGTTCAGGCATAGGGCCAAGATTAACGCGCGGCCCCCGGTGCCGTTCGCCCCGGAGGCCACGCGCCTCGGATTACCAGATCTTCACCGGGCCACCGGGCCCGCGCCGTCAGCCCGCCTGCGGGTCGCCGGGGGTGTACGTGACGTGCACCACCTGGCCGTCCTTGCCCGCCGGACCGAGATCCTTGCCGTTGACGTACACGTGCACGGCACCGGCGTTGCCGATCACCAGCTTGATCTGCTTGGGGTCGGTGAAGGTCTGGTCCTGGCCCTCCGCGATGTTGTTCTGGAACAGCGACTTCCCGTTGCCGTCCAGCGCGGAGACCCAGCTGGTGTCCTTCTCGGCGACCAGCTTCACGGTGACCTTGTCGGCCGGGACGGCGGCGATCGCCGCGGCGCTCGGCGCCGGGGCCGGCGGCTGCACGCTCGGCGAGGCGGCCGGGGCGACCGAGCCGGTGCCGGAACCGCTGGGCAGCGGCGCGCTGGCGGAGCCGGTGGTGGAGCCGCCGGTCTTGCCGCTGACCAGGTTGAAGCCGATCAGGGCGACCACCGCGAAGATCGCGGCGACCATGGCCGCCGTCCAGTTCGGCCGGCTGCGGCCGGGCACCTTGATCGGCCCGCTGTCGATCAGCTGGGTCGGCCGCTTCGCGGCGGGGGCGCCGCCGTGCGCGGCGTCGTACCGCGCCACCAGCCCGTCCCCGTCCACGCCGACGGCCCGGGCGATCAGGCGGATGTGACCGCGCGCGTAGAAGTCACCACCGCAGCGGGCGAAGTCGTCCGCCTCGATGGCGTGGACGATCGGCACCCGGACCCGGGTGGCGGTGCTCACCTGATCCACCGTGAGGCCGGCGTCGATCCGTGCGGTGGACAGCACCCGGCCGATGCTCACGGCATCGGCCGTCGGTTCCGCGCCGTCGGACGGCTGGACGGGCGTCGGGGCGTTCTCGCGGTCGGGGGACTTGCCGATGGTCACGGGGCACGCCTTTCGAGCGGATGGCCACCTGCTGGAGAACAGTCTAGGGGCGTGGACGGTTCGTTTCTCAAGCGGAACAGGCCCGAATGCGCGCGGCCTTCCCGGCCCGGGCCCGGCCGGTCGCTGACCGGCCGTCAGCACGAGGGCCGCCGTTCCCGGAAGCCCGCTTCCGGCCTGTGACGCGGTGTGCGTCCGAGCGGTTCCCGCACACCGCGCCTACCCTCCTCCGAACGAGTGAACACCCCTCGGCGGTCGCCACCGTCCCCGGTCCGGAATCAGCCCCGGATGGTGAGGATGACGCCGTCGAGCTCCTCCGGTTTGACCAGCACGTCGCGGGCCTTGGAGCCCTCGCTCGGGCCGACGATGCCGCGCGACTCCATCAGGTCCATCAGCCGGCCGGCCTTGGCGAAGCCGACCCGGAGCTTGCGCTGGAGCATCGAGGTGGAGCCGAACTGGGTGGAGACCACCAGCTCGGCGGCCTGGATCAGCAGGTCCAGATCGTCGCCGATCTCCTCGTCGATCTCCTTCTTCGGCCCGGAGCCGACCGTCACGTCGTCCCGGTAGACGGCCGTCAGCTGGTCCTTGCAGTGCTGGACGATCGCGGCGATCTCCGCCTCGGTGACGAACGCGCCCTGCATGCGGATCGGCTTGCTGGCGCCCATCGGCAGGAAGAGCGCGTCGCCCTTGCCGATCAGCTTCTCCGCGCCGGGCTGGTCCAGGATGACCCGGGAGTCGGCCATCGCGGAGGTCGCGAAGGCCAGCCGGGACGGCACGTTGGCCTTGATCAGGCCGGTGACCACGTCCACCGAGGGCCGCTGGGTGGCCAGCACCAGGTGGATGCCGGCGGCGCGGGCGAGCTGGGTGATGCGGACCACCGAGTCCTCGACGTCACGCGGGGCGACCATCATCAGGTCGGCCAGCTCGTCGACGATCACCAGCAGGTACGGGTACGGCTTCAGCTCCCGCTCGCTGCCGAGCGGCGGGGTGACCTTGCCGGCCTTGACCGCCGCGTTGAAGTCGTCGACGTGCCGGAAGCCGTACGCGGCGAGGTCGTCGTAGCGCAGGTCCATCTCGCGCACCACCCACTGGAGGGCCTCGGCGGCCTTCTTGGGATTGGTGATGATCGGCGTGATCAGGTGCGGGATGCCCTCGTACGCGGTGAGCTCGACCCGCTTGGGGTCGACCAGCACCATCCGGACCTCGTCCGGGGTGGACCGGACGAGCACCGAGGTGATCAGGCAGTTGATGCAGGACGACTTGCCCGCGCCGGTCGCACCGGCGACCAGGATGTGCGGCATCTTGGCGAGGTTGGCCATCACCGTGTGGCCCTCGACGTCCTTGCCCATGCCGACGACCATCGGATGGGTGTCCTCGGCGGCCGTGCGCGAGCGCAGCAGGTCGCCGAGGTTGACCATCTCGCGGTCCCGGTTGGGGATCTCGATGCCGACCGCGGACTTGCCGGGGATCGGGCTGATGATCCGCACGTCCGGGCTGGCCACCGCGTACGCGATGTTCTTGCCGAGCGCGGTGATCCGCTCCACCTTGACGGCGGGGCCGAGCTCGACCTCGTACCGGGTGACCGTCGGACCCCGGGTGAAACCGGTGACCTTGGCGTCCACCTTGAACTCGGCGAAGACCCCGGTGAGCTGGGCCACCACCTCGTCGTTGAGGGCGCTGCGGGCCTTGGCCGGGCCGCCGCGCTCCAGCAGGTCCAGCGAGGGCAGCGCGTAGGTGACGTCGCCGGCGAGCTGGAGCTGTTCCATCCGCACCGGCGCCGGGCCGTGCTCCTCGGGCGCCGGCTGGGCGCCGCTGCGGGCGGCCGGGACGGCGGCCTCCTCCGGCGGGGCGGTGCGGTCCTGGACCTGGTGCATCATGTCCGCCACCGCCGAGGAGGCGGGCACGCCGTAGACCAGCGCGCCGTCCAGGTCGGCGGCCGCGCCGGCGGCGAGATTCCGGGTCGCGTACGGGTCGTCCAGGTCCTTCGCGAACATGTCGGGGACGGCGGCGGCCTCCTGCTCGTCCGGCTGCTTCCGCCGTCGGCGGCGCCGGCGGGCGGCGACCTCGTCCCCCGGGCTGTCACCGTCGGTGTCCACGGTGAAGGGCAGCGCCGAGGGGTCCGCGTCCTCGGGCGGCTCGGTGGACAGCTCACGCTCCGGCGTACGCCCCTCGCCCAGTTCGTCCTGCGGCCCGGGCTCGACCACGCCGAGCCGCACGCCGACGCCGCGCAGCCGCTCGGGGATGCGCTTGACCGGGGTCGCGGTGGTGACCAGCAGGCCGAAGAAGGCCAGCAGCAGGAGCAGCGGTACCGCCAGCGGCGGCCCGGCGGCCGCCATCATCGGGGTGGAGACGGCCCAGCCGACGATGCCGCCGGCCGTCCTTATCCGGGTCGCGCCGCTGCCCATCATGGGCGCGCCGCAGCCGATGTGGACCAGGCCGAGCACGCCGACCACCAGCGCGCTCAGGCCGATCATGATCCGCCCGTTGGCCTCCGGCAGTTCCGGGTGGCGCATCAACCGGATCGCGACCGCCGCCAGCAGGAACGGCACCAGCACGTCCAGCCGGCCGAAGAGCCCGGACACCACGTTGGTGGCCGCCTCACCGAGCCAGCCCTGCGGGCTGAACCAGGTGCCGGCGGCGGTGACCAGCGCGAGCGCGAAGAGCAGCAGGGCCAGTCCGTCCCTGCGGTGCTCCGGGTGCAGGTTCTTGGCGCCGTCGCCGAAACCGCGGAAGATCGCGCCGAGCCCGTTCGCCAGGCCGAGCCAGACGAACCGGACGGCGCGGAAGAGGAAGGGCTGCTGCGGGGGCGGTGCGGGGGCGGGTTTGGCCGCCGCCTTCTTCGCCGGAGCGGGCTTCCTGGCGGCCGTCTTCTTCGCGGGCGGCTTGGCCGGAGCCTTCGCCGCGGCCTTCTTGGACGGTCCCGGACTCGAGTTGCGTGCCGCGCTTCCGGGCGTACGTGTGGCCATGGTTCAGCAGCCTACCGGGGTCGGCCACCTGTGCACATGTGTCCGAGCCGGGGTGCCGGACGTGTCGCAGACACACCGTCACCCTGATCCACTTTCACCCGAAAGAGTGAAAGCAGTCCGGCGGCTACTCGGCGCCGGGGCGCATCGCCTCCAGCGCACGCCGCAGGCCGGCCAGCTTGCGCTCCAGGTGTGCCGCGGTGGCTGCCACGCCCGCGTCCTCGGTGGTGTCCAGCTGCTTGCCGAGCGCCTCGGCCTGCTCCTCGACCGAGGCCAGCCGCGCCGACAGCTCGCCCAGCAGCGCGCCGCCGAGGGTCGACTGGCCACCCGCCTCCAGTTGCAGGCGCAACAGCGCGGCCTGCTCCTTCAGCTGGCAGTTCTTCATGTAGAGGTCGACGAAGACGGAGACCTTGGCGCGCAGCACCCACGGGTCGAACGGCTTGGAGATGTAGTCCACCGCACCGGCCGCGTAGCCGCGGAAGGTGTGGTGCGGCCCGTGGTTGATCGCGGTCAGGAAGATGATCGGGATGTCCCGGGTACGCTCGCGCCGCTTGATGTGCGCGGCCGTCTCGAAGCCGTCCATCCCGGGCATCTGGACGTCCAGCAGGATCACCGCGAAATCGTCGGTGAGCAGCGCCTTGAGCGCCTCCTCCCCCGACGCCGCGCGCACCAGCGTCTGGTCCAGCGCCGAGAGGATCGCCTCCAGCGCCAGCAGGTTCTCCGGCCGGTCGTCGACCAGGAGGATCTTCGCCTTCTGCATTACGACCCGCCCTCCTGTCGCCTGCCTGCCTGGGGAAGGCACCCGCGTATTGCCCACCACTACCCCGGTCATGCTAGCCGCACCCCCTCGCCCGGCACATCGCTCCGTCGCAGAATGATCCGGAGCGGCGCGCACCCAGTGCACCGGCGCACGCTCAGCAGCGAGTCGCCATGTGGTCACTGTTCGCAACGATCGGTGACCCTACCGGGTTCCCGCCCCTCCCCGCCAGCAACCCGGCCCCCGGGCTGGCGCGAAGACCGGAGCCCGCTCCGGGGTTCACGCCCCCGGGTGGGACCGCGGTCAGTCGCGGTGCAGGCGCTGGTGCATCACCGCGAGCAGGTGGTCGGTCTCGACCGGCTTGGTGATGTGGTCGGTGGCGCCGGCCTCCAACGACTTCTCGCGGTCGCCCTTCATCGCCTTGGCGGTCAGCGCGATGATCGGCAGACCGGCGAACTGGGGCATCCGGCGGATCGCCTCGGTGGTCGCGTAGCCGTCCATCTCCGGCATCATGATGTCCATCAGGACCAGCGCCACGTTCTCGTGCTGCTCCAGCATCTCGATGCCCTCACGGCCGTTCTCGGCGTAGAGCACGGTCAGGCCGTGCTGCTCCAGCACGCTGGTGAGGGCGAAGACGTTGCGGACGTCGTCGTCCACGATCAGCACCTGCTCGCCGTCGAAACGGGTGTCCGACCGGCCGCCGTGGCGGGGCGCCGGGCCGGGCTCCGGCAGGCGGCCGTCGGCGGGCGGCTCCAGGGCCGCGGCCCGGCGGCGTTCGACGGCGCCGCGGCGGCGTTCCTCCGCGAGTTCGCGGACCTCCTGGGCCCAGTGGTCGGCCGGGTTCTCGCCGACCGGCACGGGCATGCCGGCCGGCGTCACGGCGACCGAGGCGCGGACCGCCGGGGCGTTCGGCACCGCCTGCTGCGGGGCGGCGGTGCCCGGGGCCTCGGTGCGCAGGGGCAGGTACAGCGTGAAGGTGGACCCCTTGCCGAGCTCGCTCTCGGCGTGGATCTCGCCGCCGAGCAGCCGGGCGATCTCCCGGCTGATGGAGAGCCCGAGGCCGGTGCCGCCGTACTTGCGACTGGTGGTGCCGTCGGCCTGCTTGAACGCCTCGAAGATCTCCCGCAGCTTGTTGTCGGGGATGCCGATGCCGGTGTCGGAGACCGAGAAGGCGATCAGCTCGTCGTCCGGGCCGGCGATCGCGCCGGCCTCCAGCAGTCGCTCGCGGACGTGCTGCGGGACGTCGGGGCCGGCCGGGCTGATCGAGAAGTCGACGGCGCCGCTGTCGGTGAACTTGACCGCGTTGGAGATCAGGTTGCGCAGCACCTGCTGGAGCCGCTGCTCGTCGGTGTGCAGGGTGACCGGCAGGGCGGGCGAGACCCGGACCGCGAAGTCGAGGTTCTTGTCCAGCGCGACCGGCTGGAAGGTGGCCTCCACGTAGTCGACCAGCTGGACCAGGGCGATCCTGGCCGGGCGGACGTCCATCTTGCCCGCCTCGACCTTGGAGAGGTCCAGGATGTCGTTGATCAGTTGGAGCAGGTCGGATCCGGCGCCGTGGATGGTGTCGGCGAACTCGACCTGCTTGGGCGAGAGGTTGCCCTCGTTGTTGTCGGAGAGCAGCTTGGCGAGGATCAGCAGCGAGTTGAGCGGGGTGCGCAGCTCGTGCGACATGTTGGCGAGGAACTCGCTCTTGTAACGGGAGGCCAGGGCGAGCTGCTCGGCGCGCTCCTCCAGGACCTGCCGGGCTTCCTCGATCTCGCTGTTCTTGATCTCGATGTCACGGTTCTGCTGGGCGAGTTGCTCGGCCTTCTCCTGCAACTCCTCGTTGGTGCGCTCCAGCTCCTCCTGACGCGCCTCCAACTCGGCGGACCTCATCGAGAGTTCGGCGGTCAGCCGCTGGGACTCCAGCAGCAGGCCCTCGGTCTTGGTGTTGACGCTGATGGTGTTGACGGTGACGCCGATCAGGTCGGCGATCTGGTTGAGGAAGTCCAGCGCGACGGTGGTGAAGGAGCTGAAGGTGGCCAGCTCGATCACGCCCAGCAGCCGGCCCTCGAACAGCACCGGCAGCACCACGATGTGGGCCGGTGAGGCCTCGCCGAGGCCCGAGGCGATCTTGAGATACCCGGGAGGCGCCTCCTTGAGGATGATCGGCCGCTTCTCCACCGCCGCCTGGCCGATCAGCGACTCACCGGGCCGGAACGTCGTGGGCATCGCCCGCCGCTGGTAGCCGTAGCTGCCGATCAGACGCATCACGGTGTCGTTCTCGTCGTCGTCCTCGGTGATCAGTTCGGCGGTCCGGCCGGCCGGCTGGGCGAGGAAGAACGCGCCGTGCTGGGCGGAGACCACCGGGGTCAGCTCGGTCATGATCAGCGAGGCGACCGCCTCCAGGTCCCGGCGGCCCTGCAGCAGGCCGGAGATCCGGGCCAGGTTGGTCTTCAGCCAGTCCTGCTCCTGGTTGGTGCGGGTGGTCTCGCGCAGGTTGGCGATCATCTGGTTGATGTTGTCCTTGAGCTCGTCGAGCTCTCCGGCGGCGTCCACGTCGATCCGCAGGCTGAGGTCGCCCCTGGTCACGGCCGTGGCGACCTGCGCGATCGCGCGTACCTGCCGGGTCAGGTTGTTGGCCAGCTCGTTCACCGACTCGGTGAGGTCCTGCCAGGTGCCGTCCACCCCGGGCACCCTGGCCTGGCCGCCGAGCCGCCCGTCGGTGCCCACCTCGCGGGCCACCCGGGTGACCTCGTCGGCGAACGAGCCGAGCTGGTCGACCATGGTGTTGATGCTGGTCTTCAGCTCCAGGATCTCGCCCCGCGCGTCGACGTCGATCTTCTGCGAGAGATCGCCCCGGGCGACCGCCGTGATCACCAGCGCGATGTTGCGGACCTGACCGGTCAGGTTGTTGGCCATCAGGTTGACGTTGTCGGTCAGGTCCTTCCAGATACCGGCCACGCCCGGCACCCCCGCCTGACCGCCCAGGGTGCCGTCGGTCCCCACCTCGCGGGCGACCCGGGTCACCTCCACCGCGAACGCGGAGAGCTGGTCGACCATGGTGTTCAGGGTGCCGGCGAGCGCCGCGACCTCGCCCTGCGCGTCGATGGTGATCTTCTTGGAGAGGTCACCGCGGGCCACCGCGGTGGCGACCTCGGCGATGTTCCGCACCTGGCTGGTCAGATTGGACGCCATGAAGTTGACGTTGTCGGTCAGGTCCTTCCAGATGCCCGACACCCCGCGCACCCTGGCCTGACCGCCCAGGATCCCCTCGGTGCCCACCTCGCGGGCCACCCGGGTGACCTCGTCGGCGAACGCCGAGAGCTGGTCGACCATCGTGTTCACGGTGGTGACCAGCTCCAGGATCTCGCCGCGGGCATCGACGGTGATCTTCTTCGACACGTCCCCGCGGGCCACCGCGGTGGTCACCTCGGCGATGTTGCGGACCTGGCTGGTCAGGTTGTTGGCCATCAGGTTGACGCTGTTCGTCAGGTCCTTCCAGGTGCCGGACACCCCCGGCACATTCGCCTGGCCGCCGAGGATGCCCTCGGTACCGACGTCCCGGGCGACCCTGGTCACCTCGTCCGCGAAGGCCCCCAGCTGGTCCACCATCGTGTTGATGGTGTTCTTCAGCTCCAGGATCTCGCCCCTGGCGTCCACCTGGATCTTCTGCGACAGATCGCCCTTGGCGACCGCGGTCGTCACCTGCGCGATGTTCCGCACCTGATCGGTGAGGTTGTTCGCCATGAAGTTGACGTTGTCGGTCAGGTCCCGCCAGACCCCGGCCGCGCCGGGCACCTGTGCCTGGCCGCCCAGCCGCCCCTCGGTACCCACCTGGCGGGCCACCCTGGTCACCTGTTCGGCGAACCCGGAGAGCTGGTCCACCATCGTGTTGATGGTGTTCTTCAGCTCCAGGATCTCGCCCCTGGCGTCCACCTGGATCTTCTGCGACAGATCGCCGCGCGCCACCGCCGTGGTCACCTGGGCGATATTGCGCACCTGACCGGTCAGGTTGTCGGCCATGAAGTTCACCGAGTCGGTCAGGTCCCGCCAGACCCCGGCGACGCCCGGCACCCGCGCCTGGCCACCCAGCCGGCCCTCGGTCCCCACGTCCCGGGCCACCGTGGTCACCTGCGCGGCAAAGGAGTTGAGCTGGTCGACCATCGTGTTGACGGTGTTCTTCAGCTCCAGCATCTCGCCGGCCACCTCGACCGTGACCTTGCGCGACAGATCGCCCTTGGCCACCGCGGTCGTCACCTGGGCGATGTTGCGCACCTGCGCGGTCAGCCGACCGGCCATGGTGTTGACCGAATCGGCGAGGTCCTTCCAACTGCCCGAGACGCTGCGCACCTTGGCCTGGCCGCCCAGCTTGCCCTCGGTGCCGACCTCGATCGCCACCCGGGTCACCTCGTCGGTGAACTCCGACAGCTGGTCCACCAGCCCGTTGACGGTCCGGCCGATCTTCAGGTACTCGCCGCGCAGCGGGTGGCTCACCCCGTTGCTGTGCAGCGAGCGCAGCTCCATCTTCTGGTCCAGGTCGCCCTCGGCGATCGAGGCCAGCACCCGGCCCACCTCGGCCATCGGCCGGGCCAGATCGTCGATCAGCGCGTTGCAGTTGTCGACCGCCGCCATCCAGGCACCCTCGCCCGCGCCGGTCTCCAGCCGCTCGTTCAGCCGGCCCTCCCGGCCCACCGCACGCCGGACCCGGGCCAGCTCACCGGTCAGGTGCTGGTTGCGCTCGGCGACCTCGTTGAACACCGCGGCGATCTCCGCCAGCGGCCCGTCCCCCGGCACCATCAGCCGGCGCCTGAAGTTGCCGTCCCGCATCGCGGTGAGCGCGGCCAGCAGCTTGCGCAACTCGGCCGGCTCGGCTCCCCGGTTGTGGCTCGCTCGCCGGCCGACCGCGCTCCGCGGCGCGGTCCCGGACCGCCCGCCGCGCGGGGCGGGCGGCGTCGTACCGGTTGCGTCCTTGGTGGCCGAACTCAACGGGCCCCTCCCACATCGTGAACTGTCCGGTGACCGTCCGCGCCCGCTCCAGGGCCCGGCTCCGGGCACCGGCCCGGCGCAACAGCGTCCCGGCGACCGCTCACGGCCCACCGGCATCCACACCGACCGTACTGCTCCGACCGGCCGTCGCGGACCCCCCAGTCTGGCAGCACTGGCGGCGGGTATACGGCTGGTTGCGCTCTGTTGGTACCGCACCGGCCGAAACAGGTGGTCAGAATCACCCTCAGGTGCCTGTTTCGACGCCCCGCCCCCACGGGGAACCAACCGGAAAGTAGGGTGGGGCGCTGCACCGGACCACGACCCGACCCAGCGCCGCCGCTCACCCGCCGGCGCGCACGGGGAGTCGGCGCCGCACCCGGACAGCCCAGGCCAGAGCAGAGGAGAAGTGGCAACGTGGTCACCGCGCGCGCAGCCGCCACCTTCGAACCCGTCGGCCGCTCGGCCGGCGCCGCCCGCGGCTTCGTGCGGGACGCGCTACTGGGCTGGGGACTGCCCGAAGTCGTGGACGACGCGGTGGTGCTGGTCAGCGAACTCGTCACCAACGCCGTCGTGCACGCCGGCACCGCCGCCGAGGTCTGCTGTCTCAGGGAGGACGCGAGCGTCCGGATCGAGGTCACCGACCACCACCCCGAACGCGGCCTGCCGTCCTTCGCCGACGTCCCCGTCACCGCCTCCGACCGCTACGCCGACCCCGACGGCGAGGGCGGCCGCGGCCTGCTGATGTGCTCCGCCCTCGCCGAGCGCTGGGGCGTCGAGTACGCGGCCGGCTGCAAGACCGTCTGGTTCCGCCTCGCCCTGCCCGACCAGGTGGCCGGCACCCGCTACGCGGTACCCGCGACCCCCGGCAGCGAGCTGCCCAGCAGCCCGGGCCCGGTGCACGTCGCCGTCGTGCAGCTCGACGACGACGGCTGCGTCCTGGCCTGGAACCCGGACGCCGAGGCCCTCTTCGAGCACCCCGCCGACACCGTGCTCGGCCGTCCCTGGGCCGATCTCGCCGCCTGGCCGCAGTCCCCCGGCATCGGGCTGGGCCTCGCCGAGACGCTCCGCCTGGCCCGCTGGGAGGGCAGCTTCGGCCTGCGCTGCCCGGACGACCGGATCGTCGACGTCTACGGCCTCCAGGTCCGCGTCCGCGACACCGAGGGCGTCCCCTCCACCCTCTGTCTGCTCGTCCTCGAACCCGACCGCGCGGTACTCCGCTCCCCCGCCCGCGCACTGCCCGGCGACAAGAACGACCCCACCGGCGGCCGGCTCGACCTGCTCGCCGGTCCCGTCGTCGCCGAGGACCTCGACACCCTGCTCCAGCGCACCGTCGAACGCGCCCGGGACCTGCTCGACGCCGATGCCGCCTACCTGCTGCTCACCAGCGACGACGAGACCGAGTTCGAGGTCCGCGCCGCCGCCGGCCTCACCATCGGCCACCGCCGCCCCATCCGCTTCCCGGTCGAGAGCGGCACCCGTTACGACTCCGCCCGCCTGCCCTCCGTCCACGAGGACCTCAGCACCCGGCCCACCGCGCTGCCGGTCCTCGCCGGCAGCGGCATGCGCTCACTGCTCACCGTCCCGCTCAAGGTCGAGGGCCGGTTGATCGGCTCCCTCGGCATCGCGACCACCGCGCCCGGCCGGTACGACAACGAGGACGCGCTGCGTCTGCAGTTCGCCGCCGACCGGGTCGCCCTCGCCGTCGAGAGCACCCGGCTGACCGAGCTCGAACGGCTGCGCCGCGGCTCGCTCTCCTTCCTCGTCGAGGCCTCCGACCTGCTGGCCGGCACCCTGGAGCACGAGCAGACCCTCGCGCTGATGGCCCAGATGGCCGTCCCCACCCTCGCCGCCTGGTGCGCCGTCTACACCAACGGCGACCACGGCGCACCGGCCTCGCTCGCCTTCGTGCTGCACGAGGACGAGGACCGCATCGACCCGCTGCGCGCTCTCCTCGACAAGACCCCCGCCCCGGACTCCGGCCCCACCCACGGCGTCCGCTTCTGGCCCGCCCCGGTCGAGACCGCGCGCGCCAGCGGGCTCACCGACCACCCCGAACTCTCCGGCCTGCTCGGCGAAACGGTGGTCCTGCCGCTCACCGCCCGCAACCGGGTCATCGGGCTGCTCGCCCTCGGCACCCCGGCCGGAGTCCGGTTCCGCCAGGAGATCCTCGAACTCGCCGAGGACCTCTCCCGCCGGGCCGCCCTCGCGCTCGACAACTCCCGGCTGTACTCCGAGCGGACCGCCACCAGCCAGGCCCTGCAGCGCAGCCTGCTGCCACCGGAGCTCCCCGAGATCCCCGGCGTCGAGGTCGACGTCTACTACCAGGCCGCCGGCGAGGGCAACGAGGTCGGCGGCGACTTCTACGACCTCTTCACCATCCGCGAGGGCACCTACGGTTTCGCCATCGGCGATGTCTGCGGCACCGGCCCCGAGGCGGCCTCCGTCACCGGCCTCGCCCGGCACTCGCTGCGGCTGCTCGCCCGCGAGGGCCTGGATGCCCCGCAGGTCCTCAGCCGCCTCAACGCGGCCATCCTGGACGAGGGTTCGCGCAGCCGCTTCCTCACCCTGCTGTACGGGGAACTGACGCCCCGACCGGACGGCAGCACCGAGCTCTCACTGGTCTGCGCCGGCCACCCGCTGCCGCTGCGTCTGCGTACCGACGGCCGGGTCGACCGGGCCGCCACCCCGCAGCCGTTGCTCGGCGTCATGGACGAACTCGAGCTCACCGCCGAACACTTGGTGCTCGCCCCCGGCGAGGTCCTGCTCTGCGTCACCGACGGGGTCACCGAACGGCGCGAGGGGCGGCGGATGCTGGGCGACGACGGCCTGGCCGAGGTGCTCACCGGCTGCACCGGGCTGACCGCCGGAGCGGTGGCCCTCCGGGTGCAGCGGGCCGTCGAGCGCTTCGCTCCGGAGCCGCCGTCCGACGACATGGCGATCCTCACCCTGCGGGTGCCGAACCAGCGGGTGGGCTGAGCGAGCCGGTCCGACCGACGGCCGATCGTGAGCGTTCCACAGCTGACAGCGCCACAAATTGTGCGATTCACAAGGGTACAAGCGAGCGGGGCCGGGTACACCGATCTCACCGGGGAACTTCCCGGAGGGGACCTCCGCCGACAGCCCTTCTGTCGGCCCATCACCTGACCGCCGCCGCCCGCACGCTCCCGTCGTGCGCCTTCGGCACGGCGTTCCGCGCGAATCGTCACGCGTCCTGGCACGCGTCCCGTCACGACACGCCTCATCGCACCTCATCGCACTGACTGCGCATGCGCGCGCCCAGAGTGAAAGGAGCCTCCGGTGAGCAATGAAGCTACCGGGGCACAGAACGCCCGTTCCACCGGAGCTGACGCGGGTAACCTCGGCTACCTCGCGCTCGGCCTGACACTGCTCGCCTACGGCCTGCTGTCCACCGGCATCTTCAGTGGCACCGGAGTCAAGGACGCAGCCTCTCTCGCCCACCTCGTCGGCGGTCTCACCCTGTTCATCGCCGGTATCTGGCAGCTCCGGGCCGGTGAGGGCTTCACCGGGACGGCCTTCACCAGCCTCGGCGCCTTCTGGGCCACCTGGTCCGCGGCCGGTGGTGCCGGAAAGAACGCGGCGGGCCTGTTCCTGCTGCTGTGGGCCCTGCTGGCCCTCACCCTGACCGCCGCCTCCTGGCAGTCCGGCCTGTTCAGCCGGCTCGTCTACGGTCTGCTGACGGTCTCGCTGGTGCTCTCCGCGATCGCCACCTTCAGCACCTCCGGTGGTCTCGCCAAGTTCGCCGGCTGGGTCGCCGCGGCCTCCGGGCTCGCCGCCTGGTACTGGGCCACCGCCTCGCTGACCAACAGCGGATGGGGCCGGGCCGCGCTCCCGGTCAAGTAACGGCCTGAACGCCGGTGGGGCCGGACCTCCCTTGTCAGGAGGTCCGGCCCCACCGGCCCGCGCGCGCCCGCTGGGCGCCGTCGTTGGACGCGGGGCCTAGCTTCCGGCCGAGGCCCGCTCGTCTGCCTGCTCGTCTGCCCGCTCGCCCGCCCGGGTGCCCGCCACCACGTCTGCGGCGCCCTCCGCCGTCCTGACCGCCGCACGCCGGGTCCACCAGCGCGCCACGCCGGCCTGGGCCGCGTACGCGAACAGCAGGATCGCGACGGCGACCAGGCCGTCCGCCCAGAAGTGATTGGCCGTGACCACCACGACCGCGACGGTCAGCACCGGGTGCAGCACCATCAGCCAGCGAAGCGGACTCCTTGACACCTTGATCACCGCCACCGCTGCCAGCACGCACCACGCCACGTGCACCGAGGGCATCGCCGAAAGCTGGGCGGCCACCACGACCCCGCCCACCGCGCCCCCGTACACCGACTGTCCGTACTCCGCGGCCACGTCGACGAACCCGTTCTGCGGGAGCATCCGGGGCGGCGCCACCGGGATGAACTGAACGGCGAGGCAGATCGCCGTCGTGATCACCACGGTGTTGCGGACCCACGTATAGCGCGCGCGATGCCGGACGAAGACCCAGAGCAGCACCCCGAGCATCACCGCGAAGTGCATGGCGGCGTAGTAGTAGTTGGCCGTCTTCACCAGCACCGGGTACGGCGTGACGGCAGCCTGCCAGGAGGCCTCGTCCGGCAGGCCGACCGCCAACTCCGTCCGGTGGATCCAGCTCGCCCGGTCCAGCGCGTGGTCGGCGCTCATCACGGAGAGATGCCCGACCAACTGCCAGAGAGCGAACAGCGCCAGCAACGTGCCGGCTTCCCGCAGCAGCGCCGAAAGCGGGGCCCGCCGAACCCGGGAAGCCGCGTACGCCCCCCCGTAGAGAGCGACCGCGGCGCCCCCGGCGGACTGCCAGGTAAGGGTCAGGTTCTGCAACGGATCGCGCCTCTCCACCGAGCTGGTTTGCTGGGGAGACGTTAACGCAAAAAGACCCCCTCCCAAATGGGAGGGGGTCTTTTTGGAATGATTGTTCGGCGGCGTCCTACTCTCCCACAGGGTCCCCCCTGCAGTACCATCGGCGCTGTGAGGCTTAGCTTCCGGGTTCGGAATGTAA
>NZ_JBFBIL010000031.1:0-93763 GCF_040685575.1 Kitasatospora sp. NPDC088351
TTCACCAAGAAGCAGTAGCCGACCGAACCCCCGCAGCCAGCAGCCCTCTCCCCAACCTCAACTCGAAACGGACATCAACTCTCGAACCGCCCTCTCAGTCATGACCGTCTCCCGCTGGAGGAACGGCGGTGTGAAGGGGTTGCCCCGCTTTCCTGCACCGGCGGTTCTGGAGCGGATGTTCCCCAGGCTCACCGCCAAGGACCTGTTCGCCCCGGCGGGCGGCAGCTCAATGCCGCCAGCCGTCGGGTCCGTGATCGATGAAAGCGATCTTGTAATGAATGCACGACGAGCCGCCGAGCACGCGAGCGATGCCGCGGCCGGCAACCTGCCGGACATGACGCTCGACCAGGTTGAGGACGATGCCCTCGCGCTGGCTCGGGCCTATCACACCCATCCGCCGTTCGCCGTGTACGGGATGGGAAACGAGTTGCTCGCCACGGTCACGGCGATGCTTGACCGCACCCAGATCGTCAGGCAGCGGGAACGTCTCTACCTCGCGGCCGGCCAGGCTTCGGCAGTCTTGGCGACTGCGGTGTTCGACCTGGGGTCGATCACTGCTGCTACGAGCTTCGCACGGACAGCCGCCATGTACGGGGAGGTCGTCGACCATGGCCCTCTCAGGGCTTTCGCTCACGGAACTCTTGGGATTCTGGCCTACTGGGATCAGCGGCCCGCAGAGGCCATCCGACAGGTAGAGAAGGCGCAGAGTTTCCCTGGACTCGGCGACACGGCCCGCCAGCGCCTGGCGGTGATCGAAGCGAGGGCCTATGGCCACCTTGGTGATGCCAACTCCGCTCGCCTGGCCGCGACTGCCGCTCTGGAACCCGGCGATGGGAAGCGAGACGGCCTGCACGATGACGTCGGCGGTGAGTTCAGCTTCTCGCGCCGCCGCGCGCTCATGAGCAACGCCACGACGTTCCTTCTCGTCAAGGACGGTCCGGCCGCCGAGCAGTCGGCAATGGAATCGATTGCCCTGATGCGGAAGGTCCACGATTCTGGCCTGTCGACCCCTCAGGAAGCAACGGATCTGGCGCAGGCAGCCATCGACCTGAGCCACGCCAGGCTACTGGCCGGCGAATTCGATGGAGCCGTGGAGGCGGTAGCGCCCGTTTTCGAGATCCCCAAGGAGCGGCGGGTAGCCGGCATCACATCCCGTGCTGGGGGTCTTCGGCGCGCTCTCGCGTCTCCGGAGATCAGCGGACCGGGTCCTGTACGGGTGGAACTCGCTGAGCGGATCGAGGAGTATGTGGCCGTCGGCGCGCACTCCCAACTCGGCGGCACGCTGGCCATAGGCTGATCCGTCAGTCAGCGGACGCTGGCCAGCACGAGGGCTTCCTTGTCCTCGCTGATGCCGTGGGCGTGGCGCCTCGGGTGGTCAATTAGTTCGCCACCCTCTTGGAGCCACGCCCACGTTTCGTTGATCGTCTGCTCGATCGGCCGGAACCGTGCCCCGGCGGACACTGCCTTCTGAGAGCAGACGCTCCAGACACCCTGGTGCGTCCGCCACAGCGGCAGTTCGGTCCACTCCGTCACACCATGCCTGGCCAGCGCGTCGCTCTGGGCCCACACAGGTCGGCCGACCCCGCCCGTGACGCGCAAGCAGGCCTCAACAAAGTCACCGAAGGTAATTCCGATCGGGTGTGTGACGTTGAAAATGGCGCCCTCGGCTACGGCCGCCCGGTCCAGCGCGAAACCGGCAACGTCTCTGACGTCAACTGGCTGGATGAGTCGATCGGCCGGTGCGGGCGCGAGAATGCTGCCGCCACGAGCTGCCCGGCCGAGCCACCACGGAAGCCTCCCGACATACTCTTTAGGGCCGAGGATTACCCCCGGGCGTAGGAATGTCACGTCGTTCCCGAACATGGTGGTGACCGCCCGTTCACCGCCGGCCTTCTGGAACCCGTAGACAGTCGGGGACCCGTCCACACCCGTGTATCCGAAGGTCTCGTCGGCGTCAGGCGGGCAGTCAAGCATGGCGTCCTGTTCGGTCAGTACCGCGTGGGGCCACCCCCGATACACAGAGACCGTCGAGACATGCACCCAATGGCGAACCTGGGAACGCAACACCGAGGCACCCAGGAGTACGCCCCTCGGGGCCAACTCGGTCGAGGACGTGTCGATCACCGCGTCCCACGGACCATGACCGGCAAGACGGCGCAGATCTTCCTCCACCGTCCTGTCTCCCAGTACGTGATCAGCCCCGGGCGCCGGTGAACCGGACCGGCCGCGGCTGAACGTCGTCACTGACCACCCACGCGCCAGCGCGCCGTCCACCACCGCTCTGCCGAGAAACCAAGTGCCACCCATCACCAGAAGCCTCATGCGTCGATCCTGCCTGCTCAACCGCCATCTACGCCACCCTTGACGGAGGCTGGCCAGGTCGAGCCGGCGCGGAAGGTCAAGTCTCCCGTGTGCCACAGCGCGCAGCAGCGCCGTGTTCGAGGAAATTCATCACCGCACAGAGAGACGAGATCACACGTGACCTTTCACCAGAACGCCTACCGTGATGGCGGCCTCGACGCCGGGGCCTGGAGCGGCCGTGACGAGATCGCGAATCCGTGGTGTTCACGTAACGGTTGACCCCGCGGTCTTCCTAAAGGATCACCCAGCCGCTAGACCCTAGGGGACACCACCACGAGACGAGCAGGACGATGACGAACCCACCTCCCGGCTACGGCTACCCGTCAGAGCAGAACCCCTACGGCAAGCAGCCTCCGGCGCAGCCGGGCCACGGTGCCCCGCAGGGCCCGTACGACCCGCAGTCCGGCCCCGGCTACCCGCCCCCGCCCCCGCCGCCCGGTCCCGGCTACCCGCCGCCCGGCTCCGGCTACCCGCCCCCGCCCGGTTACCCGCAGGGCGGCGGCCAGATCCCGCCGTGGCTGGGCCCGGGCCGCACCCTGGCCGGCCCCGGTGACCGCTTCCTGGCCCGCCTGATCGACTGCCTCGTGCTGCTGATCCCGTTGCTCGTGATCCAGCTCACCGTCGCGTCCGCGGCCGGCTCGATCCTGGCCGGCGTCATCGGCGCCGTGGTCGTCTTCGGCTACGAGGCGGTGATGATGCTCACCCAGCTCCAGCAGTCCGTCGGCAAGAAGGTGATGAAGCTGCGGGTGGTCTCGGCGGCGCACGGCGGCCGTCCCTCCGACAACGAGCTCTGGACCCGCAGCGCGGTCTACGGCCTGCCCCAGGCGGTCTACTGCATCGGCTCGTTGTTCTCCCTGGTGAACGTGCTGTCGCTGCTCTGGGACAAGCCGCTGCAGCAGTGCTTCCACGACAAGGCGGCCAAGACCGTGGTGGTCAAGGAGGCCTGATCGGCGGCCGGTCGCCGCCCGTGAGCCCGACGAAGCCCGGTCGCCCCGGTCACCCCGGCGGCGGCCGGGCTTCGTGCTCCGCGCGGTGGCGGCGTCAGGGCTGCGGCTGAAGGACCACCTGCCGGAGTTCGGCGGTGCACATCATGTAACCGTCCGGGGTCGGCAGGCGCTCCAGGTAGTGGGTGAGGTCCGCGCCCAGCGAGAACACCCTCACCGGGGTACCCGCGGCGCGCGCGGACTCCACCACCCTGCGCACCCCGTCCAGGACGGCCGGGTGCCGGGTCTGGTAGGACTCGGCCACCAGGTGGTTGGTCCGGTCCGCGGCCAGGTAGAACTGCACCAGGTCCTTGGTGCCGACGAACAGCTCGCTGGCGCCCGCGGCGCAGATCTCCGTGGTGGCGTGCACCGCCGCGGGCGTCTCGATGAACGCGGACACGGGCACGTCGGCCGGCAGTTCGAGGTGCGCCCTGAGCTGGGCGAACTCCTCCGCGTCGTTGAGGAACGGAACCGAGAGGTGCACGCGGTCCGCGTCGTCGCCGAGCCGCTTGCGCAAGGACGCGAGCACGGTGTGCAGCGCGTCCCGGTAGGCGGTCGAACCCAGCAGCCAGCGCGCGCCGTGCAGGCCCAGCTCGGGGTTCGGCTCGACCGCGACCGGGGCCAGCTCGGTGACGCCGGCGGCGTGGTCGGAGCGGAGGTCGAGAAGCCTCAGGACCAGCCGCTGGCCGGGCAGGAGCGCCTCGACGAAGGTGCACAGCCGGTCCGCGACGGCCTGCCCGTAGACCGCGATGTCGGCGGGGCCGCCGTCCAGGGCGTCGAGCGGACGCAGGCCCGCCGCCAGGCAGAGGAACTCCTCCCGGATGAAGAAGGAGTCGACCCGCTTCGCGTTCGGCCCGCACGAGTTGATCGTGCGGATGTCCTGCAGGTCCGCGATGACCGCGCACGCGGAGCCGAGATGGTCCACCGACGGACTCCCGGCCCCCGGGCCCGGGGCCCCGACACCCGCGTCGGACCCGATGACGACCGACTGGCTCTCCAGGTGCAGCGTCACCTCGCCGACCAGGTCGGCGAGGTCCGCCTGGTCGACGCGGAGCACGGGTATTCCCCGGCCGCGGCAGATGGACTGCATGTGGCCGGTCAGCCCACCCGAACCGCAGACGATCGCACGCGCCGCCACGATCGCGTCGTACAGACCCGCTTCGAGGGAAGGGGCGACGAGGATGGATCCCTCGAGTGGACTTCTGGTGCGGTTACAAGTACCTCGCAACACACTCTGTGTACCACCGGTCAAAAGGAATCCCTGAATCCGCCGCCCGTTCAATTAATCCCCCAGATCTTCGGCGTTCGCTATCCCCAGTTGTCGACGCAGCTGCCGTGGTGTCACGGAGACGTCGGTGAGTCGTTCGACGGCGGCCCGGGTGACGAACGCCCTGGTCAGGCGGTTGTGCCGGGAAGCCTCCACCGGAAGGGTCGGAAGTGCGCCGATGGACCGGATACAGGCGTCCAGCCGGGAATCGAGCAGTTCCCGTTCACTTCGGGCACGGGTGGCCATCCTCCTCACCTCCATGACCACAGCCTCCTCGAATCCGGCCCCGGCCGCTTCCTCTGTATTGCCGACATGGCCACGGTATTGAGCCATGTTCCCGGCCAACCCGTCTTCGCGCAGTTCCAGTTGTTCGATCGCGTGTGCGGCGACCGCGATTGAATGGTTCTTGATGGCGGCGAGATTGAAGGTGAAGGCACCGGTCCGGCCGTTCCGCACGATCTCGTCGCCCTCTCTCAGCACGCCGACCGCGGAGACCGGGCCGGCCGGCTCCCCGCCGGGGCCCAGCAGCACCCCCTGCCCGTCGACCTCCAGGCCGCGCCCGGTGCGCTCATGGGGGACCGCGATCCCCCTGCGCAGGAGATTCCTCCAGAGCGGCTGGCCGACCCTGCTGTAGTCCGACTCCCGGCCGAAGTTGGACACCACCAGGTCGGCCTCGATGGCGTGTTTCTCCTCCGGGGCCACGACCGAGACGACCAGCCGCCCCGACCGCGCCGGCGTGATCCCCTCCACGTTGCCGACGACCAGCTTCACCGACCCGTCCGCCGGGTGCATCGCGCGCTCGATGACCTCCATCGTGTACTCCACCGCGCCGACCCGGAAAGCGGCTATCGCGGTACCGAACTCGTCCAGCAGGCGCCGCAGTTCATCGGAGGGAATCCGCTGGAGGGCCTTGGGCAGATGCGGCTCCCACGCCTTGGCCACCCGCTCCGCGACCACCACCGGGTCGACCCCGGGATGGTCCCGGACGACCGCCGAGCACGCCGCCTCCCACTCGGCCCGGACCCGGGCGAGGAACTCCTCACGATTGCGGTACGGCTCCAGCAGCGTTGCCGGGCAGGGAAGTTGCACCACTCCGTGCTCGTGTCCGCCGGGGTACGTCCGGAACATCGTCCCGGTCTTGGAGATCAGATGGATCCTCCCGGTGTGGCCCCGGCGCAGCAGAAGGCCCGCCGAGTCGTACGCGCTCAGCACGGACCCGACGATCGCGACGGTCGCCCCGGGCGGCAGCGCCGCGAGCTTTCGGACGCCGGCCGCTGAGTACGGGTTCCGCACGAAGGACTCGTGCGCGAACACCCCGGCGGCGAAGGGCGGTTCCCTGAGTTCGAGGCCGGTCGCGAGAACGACGTGATCGGCGAACAGCACGGTCTCTTCCGGGCCCGGCCCGGCCCCGGTACCGCCCGCGGACGGCCGGCGCACCGTCACCTCGACCCCTGCGGGCCGTACGTCCAGGTCGACCGCCTCGCCGTCCGCCTCGACGAGCACGACACCGGGACAGGCCTCCCGCCTGGCCTCGGCCAGCCGGTCGATCAGGTAGTCCTGGAAGATCCGCCGGGGCGCCGGGCCCTGCTCGACGAACTCGAGCCCGGCCCAGGGCTCCGGCCAATCCCGGCGGTCGGCCTCGGAGTTGGCCCAGCGGACGAAGTCATGGACGTCCTCCCGGAACACCGACATCCGACCCGCCTGGATGTTGAACACATGGTCCCAGGGGTTGCCGTCGCGGTGGTACGCGACGCCGGCGGACCGGTAGTCGCAACGCCGCTCCAGCAGGACGATCTCGAGCGGCCTGCGCGCGAAGCGGAGCAGCCGGATCGCCGTGGCGGTGCCGGCCAGGCCCGCCCCGACGACGAGAACTCTTGGACATATGCCTGTTCGACTCATGGTGGAGCCTCCCCGCTGAACGATGGGCACCCGGCTCTGCGGTCTCCCCCCGGGCGCAAGGACTGCTGACGGAGTGTTACCTCGACGGAAGGAAGTACTGTCCGGACTGAGCCGATCCGTCCTTTCCAGGGACCGATCACCGGCGACGCGGACGCGGATCGTCCGCGCACAAGGCTAAGGGCTCGCACACAAGATCACATGAACACGGACCGGACGGCCGCCGCGGATCCGCGCGGCAGCCCGGGACGCACCGGGTCCCCGTACCCGGTGCGCCTGTCCGCAGGGCGATGACCGGACTATCGTTAGCTGACGAGAGCTATCGACATGCTCTCCGCACGGCAGCCACAGCCGATCGCTCTCCAGGAGGCAGCGGTGGCGACCAGAGCAGCGAGCGGTGACAGAACCGGCCGTACGGGCCGCTCCCGCAGGACCGCCGGTCCCGGCCGTCCGCACGACAAGTGGGTCGCGCTCTCCAACACCACCCTCGGCACCCTGATCGCCACCGTCAACGCCTCGATCGTCCTCATCTCACTTCCCGCGATCTTCAACGGCATCGGCCTGGACCCGCTGCAACCCGGCAACGTCGGCTACCTGTTGTGGATGCTGATGGGCTACCTGCTGGTCACCGCGGTCCTCGTGGTCACCCTCGGCAGGCTGGGCGACATCCACGGCCGGGTGCGGATCTACAACGCCGGCTTCCTGATCTTCACCGTCACCTCGGTGGCCCTCTCGCTCGACCCGCTGCACGGCGGCCCCGGCGCGCTGTGGCTGATCGGCTGGCGGGTGGTCCAGGCGGTCGGCGGCTCGATGCTGATGGCCAACTCGGCGGCGATCATCACCGACGCGTTCCCGGCCGACCGGCGCGGCACGGCGCTCGGGGTGAACGTCGTCGCGGGCATCGCCGGCTCGTTCATCGGTCTGGTGCTGGGCGGGCTGCTGGCCGAGTGGAACTGGCGGTCGATCTTCTGGGTCAACGTGCCGATCGGCGTCCTCGGCACGGTCTGGGCCTACCGGTCGCTGCGCGACACCGGGGTACGGCGGCCCGCCCGGATCGACTGGTGGGGCAACCTCACCTTCGCCGTCGGCCTGACCGCCCTGCTGGCCGCGATCACGTACGGTATCCAGCCCTACGGCGGCCACACCATGGGCTGGACCAGCCCCTGGGTGCTGGGCGGGCTGACCGGCGGGGCGGCGCTGCTGGTCGCCTTCTGCCTGATCGAGTCCAGGGTCGCCGAGCCGATGTTCCCGCTGGCCCTCTTCCGCGACCCGGTCTTCGCCGGCGGGAACGCGGCCACCCTGCTGGGCTCGATCGCCCGCGGCGGCCTCCAGTTCATGCTGATCATCTGGTTGCAGGGCATCTGGCTGCCACTGCACGGCTACGACTACGCGGACACCCCGCTCTGGGCCGGGATCTACCTGGTCCCCCTGACCTTCGGCTTCCTCGCCGCCGGGCCGGTCTCGGGATATCTCTCGGACCGTGCCGGGGCCCGGCTGTTCGCCTCCGGCGGGCTGGTGGCGATGGCCGTCTCCTTCGCCGGACTGCTGGTGCTGCCGACCGACTTCGGGTATCCGTGGTTCGCGTGCCTGGTGTTCCTCAACGGCCTGGGCGGCGGCCTGTTCGCGGCCCCCAACACCTCGCTGATCATGTCGAGCGTGCCGGCCGAGGCCCGCGGCGCCGCCTCAGGCATGCGTGCCACCTTCCAGAACGCCGGCATGGTCCTGTCGATCGGCGTCTTCTTCTCACTGATGGTGGCCGGGCTGGCCGGGTCGCTGCCGCACACGCTCAGCTCCGGGCTGACCGCGCAGGGGGTACCCGCCGGCGACGCGCAGACCATCGCCTCGCTGCCGCCGGTCGGCACGCTCTTCGCCGCGTTCCTCGGGTACAACCCGATCCGGCAGCTGCTGGGCCCGCACGTGCTCGGACAGCTCCCGGAGGCCAACGCGCATACGCTGACCGGCCGGCAGTTCTTCCCGCAGCTGATCTCGGGGCCCTTCCACGACGGCCTGGTCGTGGTGTTCTGGCTGGCGATCGCGATGTCGCTGGTCGCCGCCGCGGCCTCGCTGGTGCGCGGGCGTACCCGGCCCGGCGGCCCGCGGCCGGGCGGGGGAGAGGCCGGTGGACGCCCCGGCGCGGGCCGGCGCGGGCCGGCCGGAGGGGCCGGCCGGTCATGACCGGGGCCGGGGCCGGGGCCGCGAGCGGGGCCGGCGGCGGTGGCCTCTCCGCGGAGGCCGTCGTCCGGCTCCGCCTGGTCATCGCCCGGCTCCACCGGCAGATGGCCCAGGCCTCCAGCGGCAAGGACCTCACCTCCGCCCAGCTCTCCGCGCTGGCCCGGGTCGAGCAGCACGGCCCGCTGCGGCTCGGCGAACTCGCCGCACGGGAACGGGTCGCCGTCCCGTCCATGGTCCGCACGATCGCCCCCCTGACCGCCGACGGGCTGATCGCCAGGACCCCCGACCCGCTGGACGGCCGGTCACAGCTGCTCGAACTCACCCCGGCCGGCCTGGCGGCGATCACCCGGATCCGCCAGGAGCGCTCCGCGCTGCTGGCCCACCGCAGCGGGCGGCTCACTCCGCAGCAGTGCCGGGAACTGGAGGCCGCCGTCCCACTGCTGGAACTGCTGCTCGACGAGCCCGAGGCCGGCCGTCCCGCCGCCGGGCGCCCCACCCCGGACCAGGGCGGCACCGGCACCTGACGACCCGCCCTCACCCCCGCCGGCCGCGTCCCCGGGCCTCACGGGCCGGTACGGCTAGAGCGCGGCGGGGGCCATCCCGAGCAGCCCGCCCAGCCGACGGACCGAGGCGGGCGACTCGCGGTGCAGGCCGGCGATGTCCAGGCCCTCGTCACCCAGGATCATCAGCAGCGCCTGCTCCCCGATCGACAGCACCACGACGTAGCCGCCGTTGCAGCGGGTGACCACGTCGCGCAGGCCGCCCAGGCCGAACTCGGCCGCGGTGCGCCGGCCGAGGCCGAGCATGGCGGCCGACAGGGCGGCGGCCGACTCGGGGTGCACGGCGGCCGTGTCGGCGGCCACCAGCAGGCCATCGGCGGTCGAGATGACACTCTCGGAGATGCCCATGACCCGGTCACGGAGGGACTTCAGCTCGTCGACGAGTGCTGCGGGCGATGTCTGGCTGCTCATGGTGCGCTCTTCTCGGTGTTCTCGGTCGTCTCGGTCCGCTCGGCGCGGTGTCCGTTCGGTGGCTCGTCGGAAACGGCCGCCGGGCCCCCGGGCCGGGCGGGGCCGCCCGGGCCGCTCTGACCGCCCGGGCCGCGCACGCCGGGGGTCCGGCGCGGCAGCGGCCCGGTCCCGGCCGGCGGCGGGCCGCTGGGCGGGGTGCGCGGGGCGACGCCCGGCACTCCGGTGGCCGGGCGCGCCGGCTCCCGGTGGAGCAGGTGCCGGGCGTCCATCCGGGCCAGGTCGAGCAGCACCGCGAACAGCCCGCGCCCAAGGGCGAATCCGATGTCGCGCGCGGTGCGCCGGCCGGTGGCGGCGATCAGGATCTCCCGGTAGCGGTCCGGGATCCGCAGGGCCCTGGACTCGGCCTGCGCGGCGGGGCGGATCCGGGTACGGGCCAGCTCGCCGGGCGGGCCCCAGAGGCGGGTCAGCAGGGCCACGCGCTGGGCGGTCTCCTCGAACAGCCGCTGCGGCTCGATCCCGGGGCGCAGCGCGATCCCGGCGGGCGCGGCCGCCTCGGCCACCTGCCAGCTGCCGGGCGGACTCAGCACCAGGGCGAAGGCGCCGTCGAAGACGGCGGCCGCGCAGACGGTTTCGAGCTCGGTGGCGCCGATCGACCCCTGGGCCACCAGAGCCGCACCGAGGCCGCCGCCCCACGGCCCCGGGGCGTCGCCCGCGCGGGCGGCCGCGGCGGCCGTCTCGGCGGCCGCCCAGTCCGCCTCGCCGACGCGCCGCGACTTCAGCAGCAGGGTCTCGGCGGTGGGGGCTCCGGGGGTCTCGATCGCGGTGACCAGCCCCTGTTCCAGGTGGATCGTGCCGCCCGGCGCACTGGAGACGGTGACCGAGCCGGTGAATCCCGCCCGGCGCAGCGCCAGCAGCAGCGCCGGCACGTTGCGCGCGGCGGGCGGCACGGGCCGGGCGGAGTCATGGGAACGGAGGGTCATGCCAGCAGGTCCCCGGCCCGGTCGGCCGTCTGACGCAGCGCCAGCGCCAGGTTGGTCCGCTCCCGGTCCAGCACGGTGGCCAGCAGCAGCGGGTCGCCCTGCCGGGGCACCACCCGGACGACCTGGTGATGGCGGGTGCTGGTGACCACCAGGCTCTCCAACTCGCCCTCCGCCCCGGCCTCGTGCAGCCGGTCGCCGATCAGGTTCGTCAGCTCGGCGAGCTCCGCTCCGGTCCCGAGCAGCCGGTGCTCCCCGGCGGACCGGTAGCCGAGGCCCGTGACGGCGTCGACGAGGGCGGCACCGACGACTCCGGGGGAGCCGAGCACATCGGAGAGGGAAGCCTCGAGTGCGCGCACCGGTACCCCTTCACTTTTCTGAACTGCCTGCGCAGCGTACTTTATTCCACCCTTTCCGCGCGGTGACCACAGCTGACGACTTCTTGCTACTTTGTCCCCTGCACACGGGGGTTCCGCCCGGAAGTCACGCAAAGGACGAACAGCTCATGAACATTGACAACGCACTCAAGGACGCGATGGGCATCGAGGGCGCCATCGGGGTGGCCCTGGTCGACTACGAGAGCGGTATGTCACTCGGGTTTCTCGGCGGGAGCCAGCAGCTCGACCTGGAGATCGCGGCGGCCGGCAACACCGAGGTCGTCCGCGCGAAGATACGCGCCCTGGCCGCGCTGTCGGTCGACGATGTCATCGAGGACATCCTGATCACGCTCGGCACCCAGTACCACCTGATCCGCCCGCTGGCCCGCAGCCGCGGCTCGCTCTTCCTCTACCTGGCCCTGGACCGCTCGCGCGCCAACCTGGCGCTCGCCCGGCACGGCCTCAAGCGCATCGAGACCGGGCTGGACGTCTAGGCCACCGCCGGGGGGCCGCCCGCCCGGGGAAATCCCGGCGGGCCGTGCGCCGCGAGACAATGGCCGGACGGCGCGAAAGCAATGCGTGATGAACCGGCTACCGCGACCCGGCCGTGGAAATAGGGCCGGGATCCCATCCGGTGCGCACCCAATCACGGAAACGCGTGACTTTCCGATGACTGGGCGTCATATTCTTTTCACTGTTCCGGCGCTCCGGCCCAAAGCCGGAACCCCGGAACACCGGGCCCGGAACGCCGAATGGAACGCACAAGTCGGCCCCGGTACCCGCCACGGCCTGTCGCGCCCGGCACCGGCCTGCGCTTCACCGTCCCCGGCAGCGGCGTCTTCGAGCTCACCGGCCACGCCTACCTCCCGGACGGCCCGCCGGCCGAGCGCGACGGCAACAGCTACACCCGGCTGTCGGGCCACTGGTACGCGTGGACGGACAACGGGCACTTCTGACGCCCGGCACGCGCCGGCCAACCGGGCCCGGCCGAGCGCCCCGCGCGGGCGGCCGGCAGGGTCAGCGCGCCGGGCCGGCGTCCTCCGGCAGAGCGGCCACCACGAGGGCGACGGCCTCCTCGGGGGTCTCGGTGCGGGCGACGACCTCCCCCTTCTCGTCCCGTACGACGTACAGCCCGTCGTGGTGCGGGTCGACCGAGTACCCGACCGACGCGTACGGGAAGTTGACGCGGGTGGAGAACCGGAGCAGGTAGTGGCTGTTGACCGGCATCAGCCGACGAAGGGCCGGCTGGGCGTGAGCCGCTTCCGTCAGCGCACGGCTGTGGGGACGGCGGTCCCACGGGGGCAGGTGGTACCGGTCGAGCTTGTGCCACCAGGCCAGCTCGACCGGGTCGAACGGCTCGCGCTCGTGGGCGACGGCCCAGTCCCCGAACCGGATGAACGGGGCCACCGCCCGGGTCTGTTCGAGGTCCGCACCGCTCATCCAGGCCACCGTGGCCCTGACCACGGCGGCCAGGTCCGCGGTCCGCCCGGTGGCGAGCCAGGCGCCCTGCTTCCGGAAGCGCACATCGTGGCGGCGCCTCCTGTTGGGGGTGTTTATGCACACCCGGCGGCCGTCGGCGTCCTTGAACTCGGCGCTGCGCTCCCACTCCTTCTCCGGCGCGGGCAGGTCGAGGCCGAGCTCCGCGGCTGTGCGGCGCAGGCGGTCCGCGAGGCCACCGCCGACGGCCGGTCCGGGCGGCAAGGGGTCCGGGACAACGCCCGACGAGGAGGAGGTCATGGCTCGATTCTGCCGGGAAACCGGCCGTCTGTACGGTGATCCGCCGGCAGGCCCCGTTCTCCACGAAGCGGGCGGCGATGCCGTCGACCGGTGCCACCGCAGCGCCTGGGAGAATGATCCACATGACACAACACGATGGGGCGGTCGCGCCCGGGAACCATGACGAAGCCGCGCCGTTGATCGTCGTGGCTGCCGCGGTCGTCGAGCAGGGGAAGCTGCTCGTTGTCAGCAAGAAGGCGGCACCCGAGGTGTTCTATCTGCCGGGCGGGAAGCCGGATCCGGGTGAAGCGCCGGCCGAAGCACTGGTCCGGGAACTCGACGAGGAACTCGGAGTCCGTCCTCTGGAACCGCGGTTCCTGGCCGACGTCGAGGCCCTGGCCGCGCTGGAGAACGTGCCCATGCGGATGACGGTCTTCACTGCCGGGATCAGCCGGATCCCCCGGCCCGCGGCCGAACTGGCGGACATGCGGTGGATCACCGGAACCGAGCCGGACGTCCGACTCGCTCCGGCGGTCAGGGACCAGGTGCTGCCGCTCCTGAAGCGCAACGGCCTACTCGCCGCGTAGGGAAGGACAGTTACGCGGCTCGCTGTGCACGGACACCGCGGTCCGTGCGATCGGGACCGCCCGGGAGAGCCAGGGCTTCGCACCGGGCGCCCCCGAAGACCTCGCGGCGCCCCGGCACCGGCGAGGCGGGTCGCCAGCGGCGGCTCAGGGGCGGGGTGTCCAGCCGGCCGGGGTGAGGGCGGTGTCGGCGAGGATCCGCTCGACCGTGGCGTTCAGGGTGCTGTGCCGGCCGATGACGTGTTCGCGGGCGCCCGGGACGAGGTCGTGGGGCCGGTACCAGCCGGCCATGTCCTCGGGGGAGAACTCGGCGGCCTGCGGGCGGGTGGAATGCCGTCGCACGGTCTCGTCGAAGTCCACGTCGAGGTAGTACAGGAAGGTGCGGCCGCGGTGGTCGGCGGCGAGCCGGGCGAGCATCGGGCCGTAGCGCTCGGCGGCGAGGATGCCTTCGACGACGACGTGGAAACCGTGGTCGAGGGCGTGCCGGGCGACCAGGTCGATCAGGGTGATGTTCGCGCCGCCGGCGACGTCGTGCTCGCGCAGGACGGTTCGGCGCAGCACGTCCTGGGCGACGACGGCGATGCCCCGTCCGTAGGCGGCGCGCAGCCGTGCGGCGATGGTGGACTTGCCCGCGCCGCTCGGCCCGCGCACCACCACCAGCACCGTGTCCGGACTGCCCGTCATGCCGGTACCGTACCCGCCGGCCGGGAGCCTCCGCCCGCGCCCTGGAAGGCGTCCAGGACGGCCTGTGCGGTCCGGTGACCGAACGCGCCGGGCCGGACCGGGCGGGTTCGTGCCGTGGTGCGGACGTGGTGCGGGCCCTGCCGTGAACCGGCCGGCAGGGCCCGCACCACGTCCGCGCGTCAGCGGTCAGTCAACCCGGTTCCCCCGGTAGCCGACCGGCCCCTCGCCCGGGAACTGGGCGGTGCCCTGGAACGAGGCGCCGTTGTCGAAGAAGGTGACGTTGCCGTTTCCCGCGTCGCCGGACCAGGTGACACTGGTGCCGGTCGCGGGAGCACCGTCCTCGGGAACGACATTCGAGCGGTTGGCGATGGAGAGGCTGAGCGGCTGGTCCGGCTGCCAGCCTCCGCCACCCGTGTGGATCTCGGTCTCGTACGTGGGCATGCCTTCTCCTCTTGTCGACAACTGACTTGCTCAGTACGGGTACTGATACACCGTCGGCTCCCAGGGTGGTGTGCCCGCGCGCCCGTGGGGGAGGCAACCGGCATGAAATCACCCGTTCGGATGCTGTTTCGGGGCACCACCGGAGCCCTCGTCCTCCGCCCCGACGGGCGAAGGGCTTGTTCGCCCGTGTCCGCCGACCCGGCGAATCGCCGGCGAAGAAGGACGGCACCGGTTCCGTGAAACCGGTCATCGCCGTACCGAACGGATCCCGGGAACGCGAAGCGGGCACGCTCCGGCCAGGACACCGGCCAGGACACCGGGCAGCCCGCCGACCGCGCCGGGCGTCAGCCACCGGGAGCGGCACCACCGGGAACAGCCCCACCGGGACTCACGGAGCGTTCGAGGGCGTCGGTCAGCCACAGGTGGGACGCGCCGGGCGTCGCCGGGTCGCCGCCGGCCTCGGCCACGAGCCGCCAGTAGCGGCGCATCCGCGGATCGCGGTCGGCGGCCACGTGGGCCAGCAGCCGGCCCCGGAACCGCGGGGTGTCGCCGCCGCCGCGCACCGCGACGTGTGCCGCGACGAACCGGTCGAGCTCGGGGCCAGCGCGGGGCGGCTCACCCGCCCGCACCAGGGGCCGGGCCAGCGCGCACGCCTCGCCGATCCCGTGCAGCAACTCGGCCTCGTCGGCGACCAGTTCGGCATTGGCCCGCGCCATGGCCAGCAGGCGGCGGGTCAGCTCCCGGTCACCTGCCAGCGCGAACAGCTCGGCGAACGCGACCACCTGCGACGGCGTCGGATCGGCGGGCGGCTCGGGCACGGCCATCGCCACGAACGCGGCGAGCATCGCCCCGGACACCGGGGCGACCAGCGCGCGCCGCCAGAAACCGGCCAGCGCGTCGCGGGCGGCACCCCCGTCCCGCACCGCCGCCAGCAGCTCCAGCCGCGCGGCCCGCTCGGCCGGTCCCGCCTCCTCGACCGCCCGCAGCGAGGCCCGCCGCCAGGCCAGGTCCGCGAGCCGCACATCGAGCGCGGCCCGCTCGGCCGCGACGACCTCGGCCACGGAACGTTCGCCGGTCAGCACCTGCCGGACGGAGGACAGCCCGAGCCCGAGCCCGCGCAACCGCCTGACCAGGCCGAGCCGCTCCACGGCCGCCCGGTCGAACCTGCGGTGCCCGCCCGTGCTGCGCACCGAGTCGACGATGCCCTCGTCACAGTAGAAGCGGATGGTCCGCACCGGCACGCCGGTCAGCCGGGCCAGCTCGCCGATCCCGAACGTCTCATCGAGCAAAGGCACTTGAACCTCCACCGGACTGGAGCTTCTACCGTACCTGCGTCACCTTGTGAGAGGAGCTTTCGTGATGACGTCGACGCTGGACACCGCACGGCTCGTGGAGGGCCTGCGGGAGCAGACCGGGGGGTTCGTCCGCGCGGTCGCCGGAAGGGACCCGGACACCCGGGTGCCCACCTGCCCGCAATGGCCGCTGCGCACCCTCGTCGGGCACGTCGGCCAGGAACACCGGTGGGCGGCCGAACTCGTGCGCGGGGGAGAGCAGTTGCCCGTCCCCGACCCGTGGCAGGCCGATCCCGGCGCCCCGGACGGGTGGGCCCGGTGGCTGCGCGAGGGCGCGGAGGAGCTGATCCGCGCGATCCGGGAGACCGGCGCGGGCACCGGGACGCGCACGTTCACCGGGCCGCGGCCGGCCGCCTTCTGGCTGCGCAGGATGCTGAGCGACACCTGCGTCCACCACTACGACGCGGCGCTGGCGACGGACACCGCGTTCACGATCGCCGACGACCTCGCGGCCGACGTGATCGGCGAGAACCTGGACCTGCTGTCCACACCGGCCTTCGCGGCGGTCAGGCCGGCGGTCGCCGGGCTGCGCGGCCGGGGCGAGCGGATCGGGTTCCGGCCGGGGGCCGCGGAGGGCTGGGTGGTCACCAGGACGCCCGGGGCGCCGCGGTGGGAGCGCGGACCGGTCGAGGCCGACGTGGTGGTGTCGGGGGCGGTGGCGGACCTCATGCTGGTGTTCTCCCGCCGCGTCCCGCCGCTGGACGGCCGGGTGACGGTGACGGGCGACCGCGCGCTGCTGGACCACTGGCTGGCCCACGCGGCGTTCTAGCCTGACAAGCCCTGGCATCACGGGATGTGGGCGAGCATGCGCTCCATGCCGCCCACCCAGTTGGCCCTGAGTGCCCGGACGGCGCCGGGGAGGTCGTCCTCGAGGAGCCTGCGGGCGATCTCGCAGTGCTCCTCGGATTCGCGGGCCACCGGCTCGTCCTCGGCGACGACGAGGTTCTCGTAGCGCCGCATCCCGGCCTTGACGCCGGCGAGCAGGTCCAGCAGGCGCTGGTTGGGGCAGCCGCTGAGCAGCAGGCCGTGCCATTCGTCGTCGCGCCGGTCGACCGTGGCGTGGTCGGCCACCGGGTCGGGGAACTCCTGGGCCATTCCCAGCAGTTCCGGGGCGATCTTCCGCAGGTGCGCCGGGTCGGACGACTCCAGCGCGAGGGACTCCAGCGCGGCGACGATCGCGACCAGTTCGCGGAACTCCTTGCGGCTGACGGGCGCGAAGCGGAAGCCGCGGCCCTGGCTGCTCTCCAGCACCCCTTCGCCCGCCAGCGTGATCAGCGCCTCGCGCAGCGGGGTGCGGCTGACGCCCAGTTCGGCCGCCAGGACGGCCTCGTTGACGTCGGTGCCCGGGGCGAACTCGCCGCGGGTGAGCCGCTCCATCAGCTCGTCGCGGATCTGCTCGCGCAGCGGTCGGCGCTTGATCGCCATCGGGTCCCCAATCTCCGGTTCCGGCCTGGCCCTTGACCGGGTGCAGAGTACTGCACTATGCATTCTGAATACAAAATGCGGGTGGGGTGGACGGGAGACGGACCATGGGCCTGACACGGGTGCCGGGGCTGCTGTTCGGGGGCGACTACAACCCCGAGCAGTGGCCCGAGGAGGTGTGGGAACAGGACATGCGGCTGATGGCCGAGGCGGGTGTGAACATCGCGACCGTCGCGGTCTTCTCCTGGTCCCGGCTCGAATCCGCGCCCGGCGTCCACGACTTCGGCTGGCTGGACCGGGTCCTGGACCTGCTCCACGCGCACGGGATCGCCGCGGACCTCGCGACGGCGACGGCGACACCGCCGCCCTGGCTCGTACGGCGCCACCCGGAGGTGCGGCCCGTCGACGCGGGCGGGACCGTCCTGGAGTTCGGCTCGCGCCAGGGCTACTGCCCCTCCTCCCCGGTGTTCCGGGACGGCACCGTCCGGCTGGCGCGCGCCATGGCCGAGCGCTACCGGGACCACCCCGCGCTGGCCATGTGGCACATCGGCAACGAGTACGCCGACCATACGGTCGAATGCTTCTGCGAGGAGTCGGCCCGGCACTTCCGCCGCTGGCTCCAGGCCCGCTACGGGACCCTGGAAGGCCTCAACTCCGCCTGGGGAACGTCCTGCTGGGGCCAGCACTACACCGGCTGGACGCAGGTCAACCCGCCCCGGAAGGCCCCCGGCCCGGTCAACCCCGCCCAGCTCCTGGACTGGCGCCGGTTCTCCAGCGACGCGCTGCTCGCCTGCTTCGGGGCCGAGCGCGAAGTGCTCAAGGAGGTCACCCCGGACATCCCGGTGACCACGAACTTCATGAGCATCCTGCACCACCTCGACTACTGGAAATGGGCCGCCGCCGAGGACCTCGTCAGCGACGACGCCTACCCCGACCCCGCCGACCCCAGGGCCCACGTGAAGGCCGCGCTCAGCTACGACCTGATGCGGTCCCTGAAGCGGCAGCCGTGGCTGCTCCTGGAATCGGCGCCGGGCGCGGTGAGCTGGCGCCGGGTGAACGTCCCGAAGGAGCCGGGCGTCATGCGCCTGCACAGCCTGCAGGCGCTGGCCCACGGCTCGGACGGCGTGATGTTCTTCCAGTGGCGCCAGGCCAGGTACGGCCCGGAGAAGTTCCACTCGGCGATGCTTCCGCACGCGGGGACGGACTCGCGCCAGTGGCGGGAGACGCTCGCGCTGGGCGCGGACGTGCGACGGCTGGCCGAGGTCGCCGGGGCCACGACAGCGGCCGACGTCGCCCTCGTACTGGACTGGGAGAGCTGGTGGGGGCTGGAGGCGCCCGAGTCCCTGCCGTCCGACCGGCTCAGGCTGCACGCACTCCTGCTCTCCTGGTACGCCCCGCTCCACGCCCGCGGCATCGCCGTCGACCTGGCGCCGCCCGGCCGCGACCTCTCCTCCTACAAGGTCGTCATCGTCGCGAACCTCTACCTGTGCACGGCGGAGCACGCCGCCAACCTCGCCTCCTTCCCGGGCCGGCTCGTCGTCGGCCCGTTCAGCGGGGTCGTGGACGCCGCCGACCAGGTCCACGAGGGCGGGGCGCCCGGGCCGCTGCGGGAACTGCTCGGCGTGCGCGCCGAGGAGTTCTGGCCGATCCCCGACGGCCGGACCCAGGACGTCGTCATGCGGGACGGCACCCGGCTGACGGCCCGGACCTGGAGCGAGTGGCTGGACGTCGACGACGCGCAGGTCGTGGCCCGCTACCGCGGCGGCCCGCTGGACGGGCGCGCGGCCGTCACCCGTCGCGGCACCGCCACCTACCTCGGCTGCCTGCCCGACGACCTGACGCCGGTCCTGGACGAGGTCCTCGCCGCCGCCGGCGTCACCGGGACGGACCTGCCGGAGGGCGTCGAGGCCTGCCGCCGCGGCGACTTCCTGTTCCTGCTCAACCACGGGGCCCAACCGGCCACCGTCCCCCTGCCCGCCCCCGGGACCGACCTGCTGACCGGCCGTCTCCTGACCGGCCGCGTGGTCATCGCGCCACGCGACGCCGTGGTCCTGAAGCACTGAGGAGCACCCGTGACCCATCCCTACATCCCCAACGCGGGGGCCGAGACCCGGGCGGCGATGCTCGCCGAGATCGGTGCCCCGGACGTCGCCGAGTTCTACGGCGACATCCCCGCCGACCTGCGGCCGGCCCGTCCCCTCGACCTGCCCGCCCCCTTCACCGACGAGCAGGGCCTGGTGCGGCACATGCGCGGCCTGCTGGCCCGCAACACCGACACGACGCAGGTGCTGAGCTTCCTCGGGCACGGCTGCTACCCGCACCACGTTCCGGCGGTCTGCGACGAGGTGAACGGGCGCGGCGAGTTCCTGACCGCCTACGCGGGCGAGCCCTACGAGGACCACGGCCGGTTCCAGGCCCTCTTCGAGTACGTCTCGATGATGGGCGAGCTGCTGGAGATGGACGTCGTCAACGTGCCCACCTACGACGGCTTCCAGGCGGCGGGGACGGCCCTGCGGATGGCCGCGCGCCGCACCGGCCGCCACCGGGTGCTCGTCAGCGGCGCGGTCGCCCCCGACAAGCTCGCCAAGATCCGCGACTACCTCGCCCCGGACATCGAGACGGTGCTCGCCCCGGTGGCCGCCTCGGGGGAGACGGGCGAGGTCCGCCCGGACGACACCTTCGCCGCCCTCTACCTGGAGACGCCCAACGTCTACGGCGTCATCGAGACCCGCGGACGCGAGCTGGCCGACCTGGCGCACGGCGCCGGCGCGCTCCTGGTGGTGGGGACGGACCCGATCTCGCTCGGCGTGCTCGCGCCGCCGGCGTCCTTCGGGGCCGACCTCGTGTGCGGGGACATCCAGTCGCTCGGCATGCACCAGCAGTACGGCGGCGGCCAGGCGGGCTTCATCGCCAGCCACGACGAGGAACGCCTCGTCGCGGAGTTCCCCTCCCGCCTGTTCGGCATCGCCCCGACCGCGGTCGCGGGCGAGTACGGCTTCGGCGACGTCTTCTACGACCGGACCTCCTTCGCGCTGCGCGAGGAGGGCAAGGAGTGGGTCGGCACCGCGGCCGCCCTGTGGGGCATCACCGCGGGCGTCTACCTCGCGCTCATGGGCCCGCGGGGGATGCGCGAGATCGGCGAGACGATCCTCGCCCGGACCAGGTACGCCATGCGGGCCCTCGCCTCCGCCGGCGCCCGGGTCCGCCACCAGGACGCCTTCCACTTCCGCGAGTTCGCCATCGAGGTGCCGGACGCCGACGGGCTGCTCGCGGCCCTGCGGCGCGCGGACATCTTCGGCGGGGTGCGGCTGGGCCCCCGGGAGGTCCTGGTCTGCGTCACCGAGCGGCACTCGATCGCCGACATCGACACCCTCGCGGCGGCCGTCAAGGACGCCCTCTCAGCCCTCGGAGGCACCAAGTGAGCTCGCAGGGAGAACCGTTCGCGACGCTGCCGGTCGCACCCAAGCCCGTCCTGCGCCGCTTCCACCAGGCCCGCTGGGACGAAGAGATCATCTTCGAGCTCTCCCGGCCCGGGCGGCGCGGCGTGGGCGTCCCGGCCCCGGACGCGCCGCCGGTCGAGCTGCCCGAGGGCGTCGGCCGCCGCACCCCGCCCGCGCTGCCCGAACTGTCGCAGAACCAGGTGGTGCGGCACTACCTGAGGCTGTCGCAGGAGACCCTCGGCGCCGACCTGAACATCGACGTCGGCCAGGGCACCTGCACGATGAAGTACAGCCCGAAGGTCAACGACACCTTCGTGCGCGACCCGAAGATCGCCGAGCTGCACCCGCTGCAGCCCGAGGACTCCGTGCAGGGCGTGCTGGAGATCTACTGGCGGCTGGAGCAGATCCTCAACGAGCTCTCCGGCATGGCGCGGGTCTCACTGCAGCCCGGCGCGGGCTCGGCGGCGATCTACGCCAACATCGCCATGATCCGCGCCTACCACGCCTCCCGGGGCGAGGGCGGCCGGCGCGACCAGGTCATCACCACGATGTTCTCGCACCCCTCGAACGCGGCGTGCGCGAAGACCGCCGGGTACGAGGTCATCACCCTGATGCCGGACGCCGACGGCTGCCCCGGCATCGAGGCGCTGCGCGCGGCCGTCGGCCCGCGCACCGCCGCACTGATGATCACCAATCCGGAGGACACCGGGATCTTCAACCCGAGGATCCGCGAGTTCGTCGAACTGGTCCACGAAGCGGGCGCGCTGGCCTGCTACGACCAGGCCAACGCCAACGGCATCCTCGGTGTCACCCGCGCCCGTGACGCCGGGTTCGACCTGTGCCACTTCAACCTGCACAAGACCTTCTCGACGCCGCACGCCTGCGGCGGCCCGGCGGCGGGCGCGTGCGGCGTCTCCGAGGCGCTGGTCCCGTTCCTGCCCGGCCCGGTCGTCGACCGCGACGGCGACTCGTACACGCTGAACTCCCCGGCCCGTTCGGTCGGGAAGATCCGCCCGTTCCTCGGGGTCACGCCCAACGTCGTCCGCGCCTACGCCTGGGTGATGGCGCTCGGCGCGGAGGGCCTGAAGGAGGTCGCGGAGACGGCGGTCCTCAACAACAACTACCTGATGCACAAGATCCTGCGGATCCCCGGCGCGTCCGTCCCGTGGGCGGACCGGCGGCGGGTGGAACAGGTCCGCTACTCCTGGCAGGAGCTCTCCGAGGAGACCGGCGTCCACTCGGAGGAGATCGGGGTGCGCGCCGCCGACTTCGGGGTGCACTACTGGACCAGCCACCACCCCTACGTGGTCGCCGAGCCCTTCACCCTCGAACCGACGGAGTCCTACTCCCGCGAGGACCTGGACGAGTACGCCGCGATCCTCGCCCAGGTGGCCTCCGAAGCCCGCGAGAACCCGGAGTTCGTCAGGAACGCGCCCTACAACCAGAGCGTCCACCGGATCGACCCGGCGTGCCTGGACGACCCGGCGCAGTGGTCGCCGACCTGGCGCGCCTACTGCCGGAAGCACCGCCGGTGATCGTCGGCCTGGTCGTGAACCCCGTGGCGGGCCTCGGCGGTCCCGTCGCCCTCAAGGGCAGCGACGGCCCGGACATCCAGGCCAGGGCGCTCGCCCTGGGCGCGGTTCCCCGCGCGGCCACCCGCGCGGCCGCCGCGCTGACGGCGCTCCACCGCCGCCGCCCGGACATCCGGGTGCGCACCGTCGCGGGCGCCATGGGCGAGGACAGCGCCGTCGCCGCCGGCGTCCCGTACGAGATCGCCCACCGCCCCCGGCCCGGGGCGGCTGCCGACGGGCCGGCGGACACCCGGGCGGCGGTGGCGGCGCTCGCCGGGGCGGACCTGCTGCTGTTCGCGGGAGGGGACGGGACGGCGCGGGACGTGCTGGACGCCCGGCCGCGGGGGCCGGTGCTCGGCGTGCCGGCCGGGGTGAAGGTCTACTCCGGGTGCTTCGCGGTCAGCCCGTCCGCGGCCGGCACCACGGCCGCCGCCTTCGACGGGACGACGCTCGCCGCGGAGGTCGTCGACCTGGACGAGGACGCGTACCGGTCGGGGCGGGTCGGGGTGCGGCTGTACGGGACCCTGCGGGTGCCCGCGGCCAGGGCGCGGCTCAGCGGGCGCAAGAGCGGGTCGTCGGCGGCGCCGCCGGGGTCGGCGGAGTCGATCGCGCGCCAGGTGGTGGCGTCCATGGCACCCGGTGCGGCCTATGCGCTGGGGCCCGGCGCGACGACGCTCGCGGTGGGGCGCGAGCTCGGCCTGGAGCTGACGCCGCTGGGCGTGGACGTGGTCCGGGACGGCGTCCTGCTCGCCTCGGACGTCACCGAGCAGACCCTTCACACCCTTGCCATGTCACAGGTCACACATGGCGTGTTGTCCGTCATCGGAGGGCAGGGCTTCGTGATCGGCCGCGGCAACCAGCAGTTCAGCCCGCGCGTGCTCGACCGGCTCGCCGGGATCGTGCTGCTCGCCACCCAGCAGAAACTCGCCGCGCTCGGCGGCCGTCCGCTGCTCGTGGACAGCGGGGACGCCGCGGCCGACGCCGCGTTCGGCGGGCACGCCCGGGTCGTCACCGGGTACCGCGAGTCAGTGATGTACCGCATCCAGTCAGCGAGTGAGGACCTATGAACACGTTGCGGAACAAGGTCGCCATCGTCACCGGCGGCGCCTCGGGCATCGGCCGGGCCACCGCGCGGCTGTTCGCCGCCGAGGGCGCGGCCGTGGTCGTCGCCGACGTGGCGGACGCCTCCGGCGTCGTCCGCGAGATCGAGGCCGGCGGCGGCCGGGCCGTGCCGGTGCGGGCCGACGTCTCGTCCGAGGCGGACTGCGAGCAGGTCGTGAACACCGCCGTCGAGAGGTTCGGCGGCCTGCACGTCCTGTTCAACAACGCCGGGATCATCCGCCGCCAGACCGCGCTGGAGATCTCCGCCGCCGACTGGGACCGGGTGATGGCCGTCAACGTGAGGTCGGTCTACCTGATGTGCCGCTTCGCGGTCCCGGCGATGACGGAGGGCGGCTCCATCGTCAACACCGGTTCCGGGTGGGGCCTGAAGGGCGGCGGCAACGCGCTGTCCTACTGCGCCTCCAAGGCCGCGGTCGTCAACATGACGCGCGCCCTGGCCATCGACCACGCGGCCGCGGGCATCCGGGTCAACTCGGTCAACCCCGGCGACACCATGACGCCGATGCTCCGCGACGAGGCGCGCCAGCTGCGGGCACAGTGGTCCGCCTTCGAGAAGGACGCCGCCGACCGGCCGATGGGCCGCGCGGGCTCGCCGGAGGAGATCGCGAACGCCGTGCTGTTCCTCGCCGGCGACGCGAGCAGCTACATCACCGGCTCCGCCCTCGTCGTCGACGGCGGCGGCCTCGCCTGACCCCGCCCCACCAGCTCCTCCCCACCCCGCTCCTCCCACGAGAGCCCCCAGGAGGCACCCGATGCCCGCTTTCCAGAGAAGAACAGCCCTGGCCGCCGCCGCGGCCGTCGCCCTGTCGGTGTCCGTGTCCGCGTGCAGCGGGACCGGCGGCGCGGGCCCCGCCGGCGACTCCAGGGACGGCAAGGTCACCCTGCGCTGGTCGACCTGGGGCTCGGCCGAGGACATGGCGGTCTTCAAGGCCTTCACCGACGAGTTCACCAAGCGGCACCCGAACATCACACTGAAGCTCGAACCGGTCGCCTCCTACGAGGACTACCACCCCAAACTGCTCACCCAGCTCACCTCCAGGACCGCCCCCGACGTCTTCTACGCCGGCGACGACTACATCGGCAAACTCGTCGCCGACGGCGTGCTCGCCCCGCTCGACGAGCAGCTCGCCGGGCCCCTGAGCAAGAGCAGGCCCTCGGACTTCTTCGAAGGCCTCTACGGCGGCGCGAAGAAGGACGGCGTCACCTTCGGCGTCCCCAACGACACCAACCCCGAAGTCCTCTGGTTCGACAAGAAGGCCCTGGCCGCCGCCGGGATCACCGAGGACCCCGCCGCGCTGAACGAGTCCGGCCGCTGGACCATGGCCACCTACCTGGAGATGAACGCCAGACTCAAGGCCGCGGGCAAGTACGGCTCCATATTCTGGAACTGGTACGGCGCCAACTACAGCCTCGTCAACGGCTTCGGGGGCAAGGTCTGGGAGAACGGCAGGTTCGTCGCGCCGTCCGACCCGAAGGCCCGCCAGGCGTTCAGGACCCTCGCCGACGGCTTCCAGGACAAGACCTTCGCCTCCGCCGACCTGCTGCCCGAGGGCAACAGCGCGGCCACCCAGTTCGTCAAGCACAAGGCCGGCTTCTACGCCGGAGGCCGCTGGGTCATCGAGGGCATCGACAAGGGCGGCGACCGCCAGAACTACGACGTCGTGCCGTTCCCCTCGGAGTCCGGACAGCCGATCCAGGGCGCGGTCGCGGCGTCCTACCTGACCATCAACAAGGACACCAGGCACATGAAGGAGGCCTTCACCTTCCTGAGCGAGTTCGTCAGCAAGGAGGGCCAGCAGCTGCGGCTCAAGGGCGGCAGCGCCGTACCGTCGGTCAAGGGCGCCGAGAGCCTGGTGACGGAGGGCAACTACCCCGCGCACGCCCAGACCTTCCTCGACGTGCGCGACAAGGGCTTCGCCAACTACCCCGACGAGGTCGCCGTCCCCGGCCTGACCAAGGCGATCAACGACCACCTCCTGAAGATCTGGGAGGGCAAGGTCGGGTTCGACGAGGGGATGACCCAGCTCCAGAGCCTGGTCGACGGCATGAAGGGCCCAAAGGGTTGAGCGCCGCCACCCGGACCACGGCCCCCCGGCGGGCCCGCCCCGCCCGCCCCGCCCGCCCCGCCCGCGAGCCGCTCTGGCGGCGGCGGGACCGCCGGTGGGCCGTGCTCTTCCTCGCCCCCCAGCTGCTCGCCCTGCTGGTGTTCCTCGTCGGCCCCCTCGGCTACGCGGTCGTCCTGTCCTTCATGGAATGGGACGGCATCGGCGACGCGACCTGGGTCGGGCTGGACAACTTCCGGACCCAGCTGACCGACCCGTACTTCGGCCGCGCGGTGTGGAACACCGTCAAGATCGGCCTGATCACCGTCCCGGGCGGGCTCGTCCTGGCCCTGCTGCTGGCACTGGCCCTGCACGGCGTGCGCGGCCGCACCGCCTACCGGGTGATCTACTTCCTGCCGGTCGTGACCAGCTCGGTCGCCGTGTCGGTGATCTGGCAGATGATCCTCGGCGGCGGCACCGACGGCATCCTGAACGGCACGGTGCGGGACCTGTTCGGGATCACCCCGCCGGACTGGCTGGCCGACCCGACCTGGGTCGTCCCCGCCATCGCGGTCGTGACGATCTGGTCGTCGCTCGGGCTCAACGTCGTCATCTTCCTGGCCGGGCTGGCCACGATCCCGCCGAGCCTGACCGAGGCCGCGCGGATCGACGGCGCGGGACCCTGGCAGATGCTGCGCTCGGTCACCCTGCCGATGCTCTCACCCACCGTCTTCTTCACCGTGGTGGTGTCGGTGATCAGCTCGTTCCAGGCGTTCGACCTGGTCTACGTCCTCGTCAACCCCGACCACAACGAAGGCGCCCAGACCATCGTCTACAAGGTCTACCAACAGGGCTTCCGCGAGTTCCACTTCGGCCTGTCGAGCGCCGCCGCGCTGCTCCTGCTGCTGCTGACGCTCGTCGTCACCGCGGTCCAGTTCAAGGCGCAGAAGCGCTTCGTCCACTACGAGTCGTGAGGCCGGCATGACCAACCGGAGACAGACCCTGCTGCACGCCGGCCTCGCCCTCGGCGGCCTGGTCATGCTGTTCCCGTTCATCTGGATGCTGCTGACCTCCTTCAAGGGCGCCACCCAGATGATCAACGAGCCGCTGGCCTGGCTGCCCGGGCCGTGGCGCCCGCGGAACTACCCGGACGTCCTCGACGAGGTACCGCTCGGGCGGGCCTACTGGAACAGCATGTACATCGCGGCCGTCACCGTCGCGGCCACCCTGCTCACCAGCGCCATGGCGGCCTACGCCTTCGCCCGGATACCGTTCCGCGGCTCCGGGCCGCTGTTCGGCCTCTTCCTGGCCACCCAGATGGTCCCGGCCCAGGTCACGATCGTGCCGCTCTACCTCATGCTGGCCAGGCTCCACCTCATCGACTCGCACCTGGCGCTGATCCTGCCCGCCGTCGCCAACCCCTTCGCGGTGTTCCTGCTGCGCCAGTTCATCCGGGCCGTCCCGGTCGAACTGGAGGACGCGGCACGGATCGACGGGGCGGGCCGCTGGACCATCTTCTGGCGGATCATCCTGCCCAACATCCGGCCGGGCCTGTGGACGCTCGGCATCATCGTCTTCCTCGCCAGCTGGAACAGCTACTTCTTCCCGCTGGTGTTCCTCAACACCCCGGACCTGTTCACCATCCCCCTGCTGCTCGACGCCTTCCACTCCCAACGGGGCGGCGTCGACTACGGGCTGACCGCCGCCCTGTCGGCGATGACCGTGGTACCGATGCTCATCGCCTTCCTCGTCGGGCAGCGCAAGATCCTCAACAGCATGGCCTCGTCGGGCCTGGGAGGACGCTGATGCTCACACTGGACCTCGTGGAGCGGCCGTTCACCGAACGCGGCTCACGGCTGCTGGTCACGGCCGGCCCGGACGGGCTCCGGGTCGCCCGGGCCGCCTACGAGACCCCGCTCGCCGAGACCACGGAACTGACCGCCCTGGTCGTACGCGACCCCGGCGGACGCCCGCTGCCCGTCGTCTCGGCGACGCCCTCCGAGGTGGCGTTCGCCGGCGGGGTGTCGCTGCTGTTCGCCGACCCCTCGACCCTGGTGATCGCCGGACGGCACGCCCGGGCCTCCTGGCGGCTGCCCGACGCAACGGAGCACACCCTCGCGCTCACCGGCTGCCACGTCCTGGCCGGCCCGCCGGGCCACTGGCCGGAACCGGCCGTGCGCGCCGCGGCCGAAGCCCGCTGGAACGACTGGTTCGCCCGCATGCCACCCGTACGGGCGGACCTGGCGGAGCGCGCCCGGATGGCCTGGTGGACCCTGGCCGTCAACCTGCTGCCGATCGCCGGCCGCGAAGGACTCGTCCCCTCCAAGTACGGCTACGTGGGCGTCTGGAACTGGGACGCCCTCTTCCACGCCGTGGCACTGCGCCACGCCTCACCGGCGCTCGCCCGTGACCAGATCCTCCTGCTCCTGGACCACCAGCTGCCCGACGGCCGGCTGCCCGACGTCGTCCACGACCACGGCGTGCTCGCCGAGACGACGGACCTGCCCCGCGCGGACCACGTCCGCCTGAGCGAACACGTCGGCCGGGCGAACGGCACCGCACCCAGCCCGGGACCGGTGCCGGTCACCAAACCGCCGCTGGCCGCGTGGGCCGTGTGGAAGGTCCACCAGGCCGACCCGGACCTCCCGTTCCTCGCCTCGGTCTACCCCCGGCTCGTCCGCGCGCACGCCTGGTGGTTCGCCGCCTCCGACCCGGACGGCGACGGCCTGCCCGCCTACCTGCACCCCTACTCCTCCGGCCTCGACGACAGCCCCGTCTGGGACTACGGCCCCCGGGCCGAGCCCCCCGACCTCAGCTCCTACCTGATCCACCAGGCCGACCGCCTGGCCGACATCGCCGACGCCCTGGACCTGCCGGGGGACGCCGCCCGCTGGCGCTCGCGCGCCGCCGCCCACACCCGCCTGCTGGTCGCCAACCGCTGGGACGGCACCCGCTTTCGCACCGTGGCGGACGGCGAGAACGTGCCCGTACGGACCGCACTGGACCTGATGCCGCTGTTCACCGGACGCCTACCCCCCGAGATCGCCGCCCGCCTGGAGAGGACCCTGCGCTCCACCGCGTACTGGGGCGAACACCCCGTCCCGACCGTCGCGTTCGACGATCCCGCCTTCGACCCCGAGGCGATGTGGCGCGGCCCCGTCTGGCTCAACATCAACTACCTGCTCATCGAGGGCCTGCGCCGCTCCGGCTTCGCCGCCACCGCCGACGAACTCCAGCACCGCACCCTGGCCATGGTCCGCGACGCCGGCGGCCTCTACGAGTACTGGAACCCCCTGACCGGCGCCCGCGCCACCCGGGCGACCTCCGGCTTCGGCTGGTCCTCCGCCCTGTTCATCGACCTCGCCCGCCGGCCCCCGGGGACGCCGTAGCGGTGGGTGAGGCCGGGAAACGCAGAGAGACCGCTCGGGCCGTTGCGGCCGGGCGGTCTCTGCTGTCCGGGCGGGCCCATGCGCCAACACGGCCCGCTCCGGGTGTTCCCGAAATTGTTGGAGTAATCAGCGCCCCCGGGTTCCCGACCCGTAGGTCTGGATGACGCTGCTGCAATCGTCACACCCAGCGGTGAGGGCGACAAGGGGATGCTGCGCGAACGCGCATCAATTTCCAGTTTCACCTTTCTGACCTGCCGGTATGCGGTAAGGGCAGGTCGAAAACGCGGGCTCGGGCCTGGACGGTGGCGCATCAATCCGCGTGGTGTTCACCGAATCGATTGGGAATCGCCTGTATGCCTGACAGAGTGTTACCCGAACGGATGCTTCGCGTGACGCCAACCACCGAAGTGCCGTCCTGTTGGAGTGATCAGTGCTATAGGAGGGTCTCGTCGATGACGAGGAAGCGCAAGAAAGCCGCCCCCGTCCCCGCCCACTGCGCCGCCGGAGGCATCACGCCGCCGCGCCCGCGCCCGTCCTGGCTGCCCGGACGGGCGGAGGCGATCGTGATCGTCATCGTGATCGCCGTCGCCGCCGTCCTGGTCGCGGCGGGCATGTCGGCCGGAGCGGCGCTGGAACTGGCCGGCGGCGGCTGGCTCGTGGGGCTGAGGCTGCGGCGGGAGCGGATCTAGCGGAGGGTGCCCGCCCGCGATGGGACGCCGAGAGAACCCGATCACGGCGACCGAACCGGCACTGGGCAGACTGGCCGCGTGGCTGCGCGAGCAGCGCGACGAGGCCAAGCTGACCTACCGCCAGCTCGCCGATCGGACGAACTACCACTCGACCACCCTGCAGAGGGCCACCAACGGCCGGTCCCTGCCGAGCTGGGAGGTCGTCGAGGCCATCGCCCGCGAATGCGGGGCGGACCTCAAGACGGCCCGCAAGAAATGGACCCACGCCAACTACTGGGCCCACGTACCCCGTTCCTCCGGAACCCGGCGCCGGCGCGTGCCCAAGCGGCTCAACCCGGAACACGCCGACTCCTTCGCCGACCTGCGCCGGGCCATGCACGAGATGCGCCGCAAGGCCGACTGGCCCTCTCTGGAAGAACTGGACCGCCGGGCCCGGAAACTGGGAGGCCGCCTGCCCTCCAGCACCCTGGCCCTGGTCCTCAAGGGCGAAGCCCCCCTCCACAAGACCGTCTTCACCACCTACATGGAGGTCTGCGGCGTCAAGGAGAACCGCCGCGTCCTGTGGGCGGCGGCCTGGGAACGGACGAACAACGCCCGCACCCCGGTGCCGATGACCGCCAGGACCTACCAGCGCGAGTTCGCCCGCGCGATCAAAACCTCCACCGGCGGCATCCCGACAGAGACCCTGTTCAAGCTGTGGGTGACGCTCAAGAACAGCCTCGCCGCCGACAAGGCCGACGACGCGCACCACCCGGCCCCGGCGGGCCGCGACGGCACCGGAGAAACCCCGGCGCTCGTGTGACCAGGCTCCGCGGGCAGGGCCCCACCACGGCCCCGCCCGCGGACCACCCATCCGCCCACCCGGCTACCTCGGGAACACCCATGCCCGCATCACCCCGAACCCGGACCACCGCCCACCCCGGACCCCACCTCGGCCTGTGGGCGCTCCACGACCTCCACCTCCACAACTACCTGCGCTACGCCGCCCTCCTCCTCACCCCCGCCGACGCCGGCCGCGCCGTGCACGACGCCTTCGACGAACTCGCCGGACGCTGGCCCGACGTCCTCGCCGCCGCCAGCCCGGCCGCCTGCGCCTGGCAGGCCGTACGCCGCCACGTCCGCACCCTGGCCGGCCCCCGCCCGCTCCACCCCGTCGCCCACCTCACCGACCCCCAGCAGGACGTCCTGCTGCTCCACCTGGTCCTCGGCCTGCCGCAGAGCGAGGTCGCGGCCGTGACCGGCACCGAGCCGGCGGCCGTCCACGTGCAGATCCGTTCCCTGGCCGGAGCCCGGCGCCCCGCCTGAGCCGTCCCGCCCCCGGCCGGGCCCGGCCCGGTCGTGCGGCCCGTGGGCCCGGACCGGCTGCACCGGCGGTGGCGCACGAGCGGCAGAAACGGGGGAAAGCGGGCGAACCGGTCGGGCCGTCGAGGTGTCCTGATCTCCGGAGGATGGTCGCCGGACAGAGGAGGACACGATCGTGGGGATCTTCGCAGGACGCCCGGGCCGCCGTGCGGTGCTGGCCTTCGGCGCCGGGACGGCACTGGCCGGCGCCGTGTCCACGGGTGGGCCGGCCCACCCGGCGGGCGGCGCGTCACCGGGTGGGGACACGGTCACCCGGGCGCTGGCCGGCCTTGAGCGGGAGCACGGCGCCCGGCTGGGGGTGTTCGCGCGGAACACGGTCACGGGCAGGAGCGTGGTGTACCGCGCCGACGAGCTCTTCCCGATCTGCTCGGTGCACAAGACGATCACCGCCGCCGCCGTCCTGAGGGACCTCGACCGGGACGGCGGGTTCCTCGCCAGGCGGATCCGCTACACCGGCAAGGACGTCACGGACGCGGGCTACGCCCCGGTCACGGGCACGCCCGGACACCTCGCGAACGGCATGACCGTCGCCGAGCTGTGCGCCGCCGCCATCGGCTACAGCGACAACGCCGCCGACAACCTCCTGCTCCGTGAGCTCGGCGGCCCCACGGCGATCACCCGCTTCTGCCGGTCCATCGGCGACGACGTGACACGGCTCGACCGGTGGGAGCCCGATCTGAACTCCGCCGAACCGGGGCGTGTGACGGACACCACCAGCCCGGCCGCCATCGGGCGGAGCCACCTGAGGCTGGTGCTCGGGGACGCGCTCGCCCCGCAGGACCGGCGGCGGCTGACCGGGTGGCTGCTCGCCAACACCACCGGCGCCGCCCGCCTCCGCGCCGGACTCCCCGGGGACTGGACCCTCGCGGACAAGACCGGCACCGGCGGCTACGGCACCACCAACGACGTCGGCATCGCCTGGACCCCGGACGGGACGCCCGTCGTCCTGGCCGTCCTGTCCACCCGGCGGGACGCCGGCGCGCCGGCCGACGAACCGCTGGTCGCCAGGACCGCCGCTCTGCTGGCGGCGGCCCTCGTCTGATGCCTCACGGTGCGGCCCCGCCACGGACGAGGAGACCATCGCCCCGGTACCCGCCGGCACCGGGGCGAACGCCGCAGCGGCGGCCTGATCAGCAGGACCCGGTCAGCAGGACCCGGCCGGGCGGTCGCGGACCACCAGGTCGGTGCGGCCGGGGGTGGCGTCCAGCCAGACCACCCGGGTGCCCCGGTCGGCGGCCGCCTCGTACTGGCCGCCCCGGTTGCAGGAGACCCGTACGGGGGTGCCGCCGGTGAGCGGCAGCTGCCAGAGCTTGGGCAGCGCGGCGTTGGTCCAGCCGCTGGCGGGCTTGCCGCCCTCGTCCCGGGAGATGACGGCCTGGAAGGTGACGGCCTGGTCGGAGGCGGTGATGGCGGCGGTCACCTGGGCGTACGGGGAGTCGGCGGGGAGCACGTCGACCACGCCCGAGCCGTCCAGGGCGCCGGAGCGGATCGCGCTGCGCGCGGTCGGGCCGGCCGGGGTCTCCACCCAGAGCAGCCGTCCGCCCGCGAGCACGGTGGAGCTGACGGTGCCGGCCGACTCGTAGCGCGCGGTCACCCGGCCGGTGGTGAGCGAGTGGACGGTGGCCGCGGACATCTCCCGCTCCCCGGCGGTCCACTGCTCGCTCCAGCCGAGCACGCCGTCCCTGAGCGTGAGGCCGGACGGGCGGTGGCCGTCGGGCAGCGGGAGTTCCACCGGCGGGGCGCCGTCGCGGGAGAGACGCACCGTGGTCCGGCCGCTCTCCCAGTCCTCCACCAGGAAGGCGATGTCACCGCCGGAGATCCGGACCTCGGCGAGCTGCTCGGTCCGGGAGGCGAACAGGCTGCGGACCGGGCCGCCGGCCAGCGAGCGGGTCAGCACCTCCATGCCGAACCTGCCCTCGGCGTCTGGGCCGACGGCCAGCCAGGCGGCGGACTGTCCGTCGGTGGCGGCCCAGCTGTGCCGGCGGCCGTCCTCCGGGCTCAGCCGGGTGGGCGTGCCGGGGGCGGCGGTGGAGCCGGTGTACAGGGCGGGGTCGCCGGTGCCGGTCGAGTTGCCCATCACCCAGCGGCCGCCTGCGACGGCCGGGGCGGCCATCGAGGTGGGGATGGCGCGCACCAGCGGGCGGCTGTCCGTCCCGATCCTGGACTCCCAGCCGGCGCGGATCCCGTGGGCGTCGAACGCGGCTGCCACCGAACGGAGTTGGGTCGGGCTGAGGTTCATCGAGCGGCCGGCGGCGAGCACCGCGTTGCGGCCGTCGACGAAGTCGTCCAGCGGGGTGAGGTAGTCGGCGAGCGCGCGGTAGACCAGCCGGTCGGCGGTGAGCGGGTCGAGGGTGCGCCGGATGTCCCACAGCGCCCCGGAGAAGATGGTGGAGTTGAGGTGCACGCCGCCGCTGTCGAGGCTGAGGTCGGTGCCGAGGTAGTCGTCCACGGTGGTGCGGCGGTCGTCCAGCCGGCGCCCCGCGCAGGCCTCCGGGGTGCCGGTGCGGCACACCGCCTCGCCGAACAGCGCGGCCTTCGGGTCGGTCATCGACACGCCGCGGGCGGTCACCTCGACGGCGTTGCCGAAGTAGTCGGCCAGCGCCTCGTTCATCGCCCCGGTCTGGCCGGCGTTGACCAGGCCGGCGGTGTGGTCGATGACGCCGTGGGTCATCTCGTGTCCGGCTATGTCCAGCGCGACCGCGAACGAGTGGTACTGCGGGCCGCCACCGCCGTAGGACATCATGGTCCCGTCCCAGGTGGCGTTCATGATGGGTGCGCCGTCGTTGGTCACGCCGACCAGCGAGACGATCGGGGAGCCCTTGCCGTCCAGCCCCTCCCGGCCCAGCCGGTCGCGGTAGAAGTCGTACACGATGCCCGCGTTGAGGTGGGCGTCGGTGGCGCCGTCGGCACCGGTGGCGGCCGGGAAGTCGGAGGTCGGGGAGGCGGCCGGGCGGAGGTCGGCGGGCAGGCCGTCGATGAAGTCCAGCAGGTCCCGTCCGGCCGCGTCGTAGGTGGTGATGGAGGCGGGCCTGGTCAGGTCGACGAGCTGGTGGCTCCCGTCCGGCAGCCGGGCGGTGTTCACCTTCACGGTGCGGCCGTAGGCGTCCGGGGCGGTGCCGGTGGCGGGTTCGAGCGCCGGTGCGGCGGCCGCCGCTGTCGCCGGTCGGGCACCGGCCTGGTACGGGGCGCGGGCGTCGTGGGCGAGGGCGATCCCGCCGACGGTGGCGTCCACGTAGACCTCGCGGGTGGTCGGCTGCCCGCCGGCCCGGTCGGTGCCGCGCACGGTGAAGTGCCGGGTCAGCCGGCCGGTGCCGCCGGGCAGCACCACCAGGCCGCGGTCCTCGGCGGTGGCGCCGGCCCGGGCACGCGGGTCGGTGAGCGAGCCGAGCGCGAGGCCGCGCAGCACCGGGTCCGGGACGGCGGGGGTGGTCGGCGCGGTCAGTCCGGTGAAGTACTTGCCGCCGGCCGACTCCACCCGCTGGCCGGCGCCCTCACCGGTGAGGCGGACCAGGTACTGCCCGCCGAGCACCGGTATGCCGCCGTGGTACTGCTGGAACCTGACGGTGTGCCGCCCCTCGGCCGTACGCCCGGTGCCGACCTCGGTGAGCTGCCCCGGGTCGATCCGGTACCGCTCCGGGTGGGCGGCCAGGTGGGCCCGGGCCGCCTCGCCCGGACTGCCGGGCGCCGCCTCGGCCAGCCCGGTGACCAGCTGCGGGGCGGCGGTGTCCCGGCCGGCCACCAGAGCGGGCACCGGGTCGGGGTCGGCGGCCGGTCCGGCCAGGGCGGGCGGTGCGGCCAGGGTCAGGCCCAGCACGGCGGTGACGGCGAGGCCGAGCGCCTTGGGGGTACGGGACGGGTGCGGCACTGGGTGTCCTCCACGGAAACCGGGATCGATGACGGAACGTCATCCCGATGCTTGATCGCGGAAGTCCGGAAAATCCAGGCGTTTATCGGTAAATGCAGAGAATCCCGGAGATACGTGTACGTTCACGCAACGACGGCCTGCCCGAACAGGCAGAACCGCCCCTCCACGAGAACCCGCGCCACCTCAGGGCCGAGCACGGCCGGACCCCGCCGGAGGGACACCGGCGCGCGCACCGCACGAGGACGCCGGCCACCGCGCGAAGGGCCGGCCCCGACCCGGCAGCCGTCGGACGGTCAGGCGGACGGTCAGGCGGACGCAATGCCCTGGTAAAAGGTGGTGCCGGTATCGCCGTCCGGCCCCGGAAGGGCCTTGACGAGGCAATCCGCGGGGGGTGAAGGTAGGCCGCTGACATGTCATGTGTGCTGTTGCACTGTCCTCGGCGGCAGCCACCCGACGCCGACGGCCGGGAAGGCCCGGCCGTCGCGTGAAGGGGAGGGGAGGGGCATGGAGCTGGAGCTGCGGCACCTTCGGGTGCTGTGCGCCATCGCCGACAGCGGGAGCGTCAGCCGCGCCGCCGCCCTGCTCGGCGCCTCGCAGCCGGCGACCAGCACACAGCTGCGCCGCATCGAACGCCACCTGGGCGCGCCGCTCTTCGAGCGCACGGCCGCAGGCGTGGCGCCGACCTGCTTCGGCGTCGAGGTGGTGACCGCCGCGCGCGACCTCCTCGCCCGGGCCGACTGCCTGGGCCACCGCCCGGAGGCTCCCGGCGGGCCGGCCCACCGGGAACTGCGCCTGGCCGCGACCATCTCGCCGATCCTGCCCGGACTGGTCACCAGGGCCCGGCACCAGCGGCCCGACCAGCGGTTCACGGTGACCTCCGTCCACCAGTCCTCGGACATCGTCGACCTGCTGGAGCAGGGCGACGCGGACGCCGCCGTGGCCATGGACTACCCGGGCCGGGAGCTGCGCCACTCGCCGTCCGTCGCGCACCGCGGCATCGTCACCGAGCCCTCCTTCGTCGCCCTCCCGGCCGGCCACCGGCTCCGGCACCGTACCGAGATCGCCCTGGTGGACCTGGCCGACGAGGACTGGTTCCTCACCCCCGACGACGGAGCCGGCTGGCACGGCGTCTTCTACGACGCCTGTGCGGCGGCGGGGTTCACCCCGGCCGCGGTCCACGAGTTCCCCGGCGGCCGGCTGGAGCTCCAGGAGATGATCGCCGCCGGGCTCGGGATCTCCGTCGTCCAGGCGACCACCCGGCCGCTCGCCGACGTGGTGGTCAAACCGCTCGCCGGTACGCCGGTCTGGGTCCGGCATCTGCTGGCCTGGCGGCCCGGCGGGGTGAGCGGGGAGGTGGTGGAGACCCTGTTCGGCGCGGCGGCCGCGGCGTACCGGGACCTGATCGCCGCCTCGCCGGCCTTCCGGGCCTGGGCCGCGCGGACGTACCGGCCGACCCGGCCGTAACGGGGCGGGCGCTGTTCGCGCCGGCGGCGGCCGGACGCGCCGGGCCGGTGGTTCGGCACGGCCGTTCCGAGGCCGTGTTATGACCGGCCCACCTGATGTCATATGACCTGTGACATTGTTCTGACGCCCTGTCGAATGGCAGGATCATGCCGCATCCCCCCACGCCTCGGCAGTCGTCCAGAGACCTCCCCCACAGGAGAAGGGCCCAGCAGTGCGCCTTCGGATACCCCTCCCCACACTCATGGCCGGCGTCGTCGCCGGCTGTGCCGCCACCGCCACCCTGTTGCCGGTCCCGGCGCTCGCCGCCTCCGGACCGGCCTCCCACCCGTCGGCCAGTGCCCGGCCGGCGGCCGACGCGGGCTCCGCCGCCCCGGGGCCGCTGGGGGCCTTCCTCACGGCCGACCCCTCCGAGGACCTCGCCCCCGCCGCCAAGCCGCTGCCGCCGGCGCTGCTCGGCCAGGTCGTGATGGGCCAGCCCGCCGGCACCACCGTGCAGACCGCACCGCGACCGGCCGACCGGAAGACGCCCCCGGCCAGGCCGGGCTCCGCCGGCCGCTCCGCCACCGGTCCGGCCGCCGCCGGCGCGCAGAGCTGCACCCCGGCCGACTTCGGCGGCCGCAGCGGGGCCGACCTGGTCTCCTTCGTCGAGGGCTCGACCCCGGACTGCGTCAGCACGCTGTTCAACGTCACCGGCACCGACGCGGGCGGCATCTTCAAGGAAACGAAGATGCTCACCGTCGCCAACGCCTTCCAGAACCTGGCGGCCGGCTACACCGGCGACAACTCGACCGGCATCCTGCAGCTCGTGCTCTTCATGCGGGCCGGCTGGTACGTCCAGTCCTACAACGCGGACGCGGTCGGCCCGTACGACGCCGCCCTCACCAGTGCCTCCAGGGCCGGACTCGACGCCTTCTTCGCGAGCCGGCACTGGACCGATGTCACCGACAACAACGGCACCGTCCTCAACGAGGTGCTGGTCCTCACCGACAGCGCCAACCTGCAGGGCAGTTACCTGGGCGTCTACAAGCAGGTGCTGAACAGCTACGACAACTCCTACAACGCGTTCCCGAAGATGCTCAAGTCGGTCAACGCCGTACTGTCCGCGCCGCTGTGGCGGGGCAACTGGAACCCCGACTTCGTCAAAGCGGTCAGCGCGGACCCGGCCATCGGCACCGCGCTGGGCACGTTCGCGCTCAACCACAAGGACCTGCTCGGCACCGCGAACTCCTACCTCGACGTCAACGCGGGCAACGACCTCGGCCGGATGGCCGGTGACGGCCCCGCGGTCGAGGCCGCGCTCAAGGACCAGGTCAAGGCGGTGCTCGACGCCGTCCGGATCACCGGGGTGACCGGCCCGCTGTACGTCCACACCGCGTACCAGGCCAACACGTTCGACCCCGGCCAGTGCTCGTACTACGGCATCTGCGACCTGCCGGCGAAGCTGACCGCGGCGGTGCTGCCGAACCAGCTGGTCTGCGACAACCGCACCATCCAGACCGAGGCGCTGTCGCCCGCCGACCTGGCCGCCGTCTGCGCGAGCCTGCGCGGCGAGGACACCTTCTTCCACGCCATGGTGAAGGACAACGGCCCCATCCCCGGCCAGTACGACAAGACCCTCACCCTCGCGGTCTTCGCCAACCAGGCCGACTACCTGACCTACTCCTGGGCGATCTTCAGGAACTCCACCGACAACGGCGGCCAGACCGTCATGGACCCGACCGACCCCAACGACCAGGCCGTGTGCGTGATGTACCAGAAGTCGTGGAACGACGGCTTCACCGCCAACGTGTGGAACCTCAACCACGAGTACACGCACTACCTGGACAACATCTACGACATGAAGGGCGACTTCTCCACCGAGGTCTCCGTTCCGGACATCTGGTGGATCGAGGGCGTCGCCGAGTACGAGTCCTACGCCTACCGCGGCACCACCGACACCCAGGCGATGTCGGAGGCGGCCAAGCACACCTACACGCTCAGCACCATCTTCCAGAACACGTACCGCAACTCGGACTCGGTGCGCACCTACCCGTGGGGCTACCTCGCCGTCCGGTACATGTTCGAGAAGCACCCGGCCGACATCACCGCCATGCTCGGGCACTTCCGCACCGGTGACTACCAGGGCGGCTACGCGGTCTACAACAACGTCGGCACCGGCTACGACGCCGACTTCGACGCCTGGCTCGACAGCTGCGCCGGCGGCGCCTGCTACGCGGCCGGCCCGACCGCGCTGTTCGACCAGGCCGTCAACGGCGCCACCGTCACACTGACCGGCAAATCCGTCCAGACCGGCCCCGGCCGGATCACCGCCTGGCACTGGACCTTCGGCGACGGCGGCTCGTCCGACCAGCAGAACCCGACCCACACCTACGCGAGCGCCGGCACCTACACCGTTGCCCTGACCGTCACCGACGACACCGGCAGGACCGCCAGCACCCCGGCCCCGGTCACCGTCACCACCGGCAGCGGCGGCACCACCCTGCCGACCTGCGCCGACCCGCGTACCGACGCGCTCGGCCGGAACTGCTCCCGCTCCGGCCTCTCCGCCACCGCCGGCCACCTCGACTACCTGTACGTCTACCTGCCGGCCGGCACCAGCACCCTGAAGATCGACACCTCCGGGGGCACCGGCACCGCGTACCTGTACTACAACGCGGACACCTGGGCCTCGCCGAGCGCCTTCACCACCTCGTCCACCAACCCGGGCACCACGCAGAGCATCACGGTCACCAACCCGACGGCCGGCTACCGCTACATCAGCCTCTACGCGAACACCGACTTCAGCGGGGTGACGGTCAGCACCCAGTTCTGACCGGACGCCCCTCCCCGTGCGGGCCACGCCCGCGGCAGACCTGCCGCGGGCGTGGCCGTTCGGCGTCGCCGTCCGCCGACCGGGGGAGCGCGGGGCGTGCGGATCCCCGCGGCCCCACTGCCTCCGACAGGCCCGACTGACGAGGCTTCCCGAAAAAACGGCCGGAGCCGCTCTCCCCCCTCACGCGAAGCCCCCGGAGCGCGGCCGACGAAAAATCCGTGCCGCGCCTGCCCGAACAGGAGCAAAATCGCCCCATGGCGGACATGCGAGCGTTCCGGGATGCGGTCACCAGCTGGGCGGCGGGCAGCCCCGGCGGGCCGGCGAGTGAGCTGGCCGCACGACTGCGCGTGCGGACCGCGGTGCTGCTGGAAGGGCCGAGCGACCTCGCGGCCGTCGAGACGCTGGCCGCGCGCTACGGCCGGGACCTGCCCGCCGAAGGGGTGTGCGTCATACCCATGGGCGGAGCGATGAGCGTCGGCCGCTACGCCGGCCTCCTCGGGCCGCCGGGGCTGGGTCTGCGCCTCGCCGGACTGTGTGACGAGGGCGAGCAGCGCTTCTACGACCGCGGTCTTGAGAAGGCCCGCGCGCCGCGTCAGGGGTTCTTCGTGTGTGCGGCGGACCTGGAGGACGAACTCATCCGCGCGCTGGGCGTGGCACGGGTTGAGGAGATCGTCCAGGCCGAGGGCGACCTCCAGGCCTGGCAGACCTTCGTGCGCCAGCCCGCCCACCAGGGCCGGCCCCCGCAGCGGCAGATGCGGCGCTTCCTCGGCACGAAGAAGGGCCGCAAGATCCGCTACGGCCGCCTCCTGGCCGAGGCCCTCGACCCCGACCGGGTGCCCGCTCCCCTCCACAATCTGCTCGCGAACCTGTGACCGAAGCGCCGCCCGGGGTCAGCGGCGGCTACCGCCGGGACTGCCGGTGGAGCGCGGCGTGGCAGCCGGGGACGAATGTGACGACGGCTCCGGAGATGAGGCCCGGCACCACGACGCACCGATCGAGATCGCACAAGGGCGGCAGGTCGATCGAGCGGGTTTGGCCGGCACTCCGCGCGGGCGTGGCCGTCTTCAAGTGTCCCGACCTGCGCTGCCTGGCCCTCACCGGGGGCCGGTGGACCGTCCTGCTGGACGAGGACGAGGTGTCGCCCAGCCCGGCCCTGAAGGATTGCTGATGAGTTCATTCCTGCCGGGCCCCGCTCGTTCAGCGGGCGGGAACCGCGGCCCGCTCCGCCGCTTTCAGGCGCGTCTCCAGACGGGCGGTGCGGGCCAGTTCGGGGCACTGGGCGCGGGCCCGGGCGAGAGCGGTGCGGGCCTGCTCGTAGCGGCCGAGGGCGGTGAGCGCGGCGGCCAGGGTGCAGCAGGCGTCGGCGCGCCAGAAGGGCGAACCGGCGGTGCTGCTCCAGCGCTTGGCCAGCCGGGCGGCCTGCTCGGGGCGGCCGTCGAGCAGTTCGGCGTCGGCGGCGGTCTGCGCGTACCGGTGCATGATGCGCGGGTCGGGCTCGGAGCCGTCGCCACCGAGGCCGATGAGCGCCAGGGCGACTCGGTGCCGGACCTCCTCCGGGGGCAGTTCGCCGGCCTCCCCGGCGGCCACGGCGGCCGCGGCCAGCAGCTGGTAGCCGATCGGGTGGCAGGGTGCCTGGTGGGCGTGCAGCAGTTCCCGGGCACCGGCGGAGGCCTGATCGTAGCGGCCTTCTGCGAGCAGGACGCCCACCTCGGTGGCGCTCGGCAGGGGCGATTCGGGTACCAGGTCGAGCAGTCGGCGGGCCGCGCCGATCCGGCCCCGGACCAGTTGCCGTTCGGCCCGCAGCAGGTCGGGGTGGCGCAGCTGCGGTTCGAGCAGGTCGCGCCGCAGCGTGATGCCGAGCGCGGCCCACAGCGGGGCCAACGGACCGGCCTGGTAGCGCAGGTTGCTGATGACGGTGGTCACCAGCAGGGCGATCCCCAGCCCCCGGGCGAAGCCCTCCGGGCGCGCCGTGAGCAGTGCCCCGAGACCGAGCTGGACGGCGAGCAGCACGGCCGAGTGCAGCCACAGCCGCAGGCGCAGCCGCGGGGCGGACACGAGGTTGAGGGAGAGCGTCAGCTCGGCGGCGGGTACCAGGCCGATCTCGACGGGAACGCCTGCCACGGCGGTGGAGGCCAGCAGGCGGCCGCGGCCGTAGCGGACGACCATCAGTCGCGCGCCGGCCGCCCGGGCGAACAGCAGGCACCACACGTCGGGGAGCAGCAGGCCGAGCCCGACGCCGAGCGGGAGCCCGGCCAGGGCGCCGGGATCACCCGCCCGAAGCGCGAGGAGGACGAAGGGGGTGAGCAGTACGGCGAGCAGCCGCCTGGCCAGCTGACGGGAGATGGGAAACGTCACGGGCGAAGCATTTCGGCAGGTCACCGTGAGGGAAAGTGCCTGTGACGCACTTGTGACCTCGATCCGTGGGTTCGGCGGCTGCCGCCGGCTCGGCCTCCTCGGGCGGGGTGCCGGCGGTGGCGAATCCGGCGCGGGGCGAACTGGGCCCCGCCGCCCGGGAACCCGCTGCCGGCCGTCGGGAGGGACGCCTCACGTTCTGCTCACAGGCCGGGTGCCTGGAAGTCGTTCAGGTACCAGAAGGGGGCGGCGTACCAGATCAGGGCGATCGCGGTGACGAGGGTACCGCCGGCTAGGGGGAGTGCCCAGCCGGGCCAGCGGCGGTGCCGGACCACGATGACCTTGGCGACGAAGGCCCCGTAGAGGAAGCAGCCGGTGAGCGAATGCAGTGCCACGCGGGGGTCGGTCAGTTGGACGCCGTAGGCGGTGATGCAGTGCCGGGCGATGGGCAGGGAGAGGAGGAAGGCGGTCAGGCCGACGAGGCGGTGCGTGGTGCGGACCTTGTGCGGTGCGGTTCGCAGTGCGGGCAGGCGGCCGTAGATCCACAGGGCGAGAAGGAGCTGGATCAGCGCCAGGCCCAGGAGCGCGGATCCCAGTTGGGCTTTCAGCAGTCTCGCGTCGTCGCCGCGGTTCCCGAAGAGGCTGGTCTCGTAGTCGGGGGTGTGTACCCGGCCGTACCAGTAGAGGCCGACCATCACCGCCACGGGCAGGAGAAGCCACAGGATGTCGTGGAGCCGTCGGTGGCCGGCGGGGTGAGCGGGGCCCTCCGCGTGCCCGGCCGCCCCCGCTGTCGATTTTGCCGCCGCGACCCCGGATGCCTGCCAGGCCACGACGATCAGCAGGGTGAGCGTCTCGGCGATGAGGCTGAGCAGGGCCTGCGGGGCGGGTCGCAGGCCCTGCTCGGAGAACCCGAACAATCCGATGGTGCGGGATGCGGTGAACCCGGCGAGCGAGCCGACGGCGATCGCGGCGGCGGCGATTCGAAGGAGCAGGGGTGCCGCCAGCAGCAGGAGTGCGGCCACCGCGAAGGCGGTGCTGGCCTGCAGCAGGAACAGCGAGCCGATGATGTGGACGAAGCGGTATCCGTCGATGTAGAGCTGGGCGTGGATGTATCCGCTTGCCGCGAGCGTGGCGGCGAGCAGCAGGCGCAGTGCGAGGGCTGGCAGGCTCCGGGTGTTCATACGAGTTTCTCGTCCTTGACGGCCAGCGCGTGGTTGCCCTGCCAGTAGTTGACGGTGCGGATGCCGAGCGCGTCCTTGAGGCGTCCGGCGGGCAGCACCTGTGGGAGCGGTGCGGGGCCCTGGCCGGGTTTGGGGAACGGGTAGCAGGTGGGGCGGGCCGAGTGGAAGGTGATGTTTCCCTCGGTCTTGCTGAACAGCTGGTGGACGTGCCCGTTGAGGCACGTGACCGAGGAGAAGCGGCGCAGCATCGACAGCACCTGCACCGCGTCGTCGGTGCCCCAGCCCCACGTCGGATACATCGCGAACAACGGGATGTGACTGAAGACGACGATGGGGGTGTCCGACGACAGGCCGGCGATGTCCTTGCGCACGAAGTCGATCTGGTCGTTGCCCAAGTGGCCGAGCTGTTCCAGGTGCAGGGTGTTGACCAGCGCGATGAAGTGCACACCGTGGGTGTCGAAGCTGTACCAGCCGTCGCCGAGGGTGTTCTTGCCGAAGGTCTGTCGGTAGGCGAGTGGTCCGTTGTCTCCGATCGAGTCGTGTTCGCCCGGCACGGTGAAGACCCGGTCCGTGTCCAGCTGCGACAGCATCTGCTTGACCTGGTCGAACTGGGCGGGGGTGGAAAGGTGCGTCAGGTCGCCGCTGTGCATGACGAAGTCGGGCCGGAACCCGAGGGAGTTGACCTGGTTGATCGCTGCGGCGAACGTCCCGGTGACGTCCGTGTTGGCCGGGCCCTGGAAGCCGATGTGGCTGTCGGAGACCTGCACGAAACGCAGGTCTGCGCTGCTTGCCGGGGCCACGCTCGCCGAACCGGGGATATGACTGATCACCTCTCCTGCGGTGACTGTCAGGACCACGACCCCACCGAACCAGGCGGAGTGCCGGATGAGCTGCCGGCGGGTCATGCCGTGCTCGCCGTCACCGCCGGAGTCGGGTGTCTGCCCGGTCATGGCGTCACCTCCACGGTGGCGGTCATGAACGGGTGGATGGTGCAGTAGTAGGCGTAGGTGCCGGGTGCGGTGAACGTGTAGCTGTAGGTGTCGTTGGTGGCCAGGGCCGCCGACTGCAGCGGCCCGCCCGACCCCTGCTTACTGGTGACGGTGTGAGCGTCGGAGTCGGTGTTGGTCCAGGTCACCGTCGTGCCCGCCTTGACCGTCAGCGTGGCCGGGGAGAACGCAAAGTTCTTGATCGTCACCGCGTTGGCGGCCGCTGGAACGGACGGCTGGCTGCTGGTGGGTGAGACCGAGGGCGTGACTGCCGGTGCGCTGACCGTGCCGCCCGTTCCGGAGGCACCGGGAAATCCCGGCAGGGTCTGGCCGGGCCCGGGACTCAGCGTGCCGGCGGGTCCGGGCTGTGACGATCCGCCGCACGCGCTGAGCAGTCCCAGTGCTCCGGCGACGACGACGGCGGCCAGGCACGCCGTACGCGAGCGCCGGACCGGCGGAGAGGAGTTCGCATTCATGACCATCGTTCCTTCTGCGCGTCCCCAGCGGCACGGGCGGGTGTGGTCCAAGACCGGTCCGGAAACGGTCTCCTCAAGCGGATGGACGACCCCGTTACACCCGCCGGGGGATTGGGGATACTGGAAAGGGTGCAACCCGGTGGGTTAATTTATGTGAGCGGACAGCGCATTCCGTGCAGCGAAACGAATTCCCTGGCGGGGTCCCGTCGTTTCACCCCGACGGCGGGCAGCGGAACGCCTCGAAGGTAAGTCCCCAAGCCCCGGTGAACCTGCAGGCGGGCCGGCCAGAGGACGTTCGGCGAGTCCAGCGGCCGATCGAACCCGGGATTCCCCGGGCCGACGGATTCCGGCCTCGGATCTGAGCCAGGCCGCCGTCGACGCTCAGGTCCATGCCGGCACAGAAGCCGCTCTCGTCGCATGCGAGAAAGAGGACGGCCGCGGCGACTGCCGGGGGGCGGTCCATGCGAAGACTGGGTTCAGGGCCCCGAAAATCCCCGCGCAGGATGCCGGCGCCGCCTTCACTGCTCCCCGCGCTGCCGCTCACGCGCCCACAGCGCCCGCGGCACCACCCGCAACGAACCCAGCTGACTTCTGAAACAGAACGCCGCGCCCTCCACGCCGGCGGAAACAGGCACCCCGCACCGAAGCGCGCTGGGTGCTGGGGACCTCGAAGCATCGCAGGCTGTTACAAGGAAGTGACGGTCCGCTCGCAACCTGTGCGTGGAGCGGAGCGTCCCTACGGATGACAGAGCCCGGATCGCACCGACCGACCGTGCCTTCGGGTAAACAACCACCTCCCCTTCGAAAGAGGTGTACCTGTGATCGTCTCCAAGCGGAACTCCCTGCGCCTGGCCGCCGTGACCACCCTCAGCGTGCTCTCCCTCGGGCTGGCGGGCACCGCCATGGCAGCCACCCCGGTCGCCCACCCCGCGTCCGCCTCGCAGCGAGCCGCCGCGCACGCCGGCATCACCGCCAGGCCGTCGGTCTCGTCCGTCCAGGCATGGCAACTGTTCCGTGTCACCGGCACGACCACCGGCCTCACGGCGGGAAGCAAGGTGACCCTGCAGCAGAAGCAGCACGGCACGTGGGTCACTCTGCCGGCCTCCGCGCCCACGGCCCGCGACGGCTCCTACTCGCTCGGCGTGAAGCTCGGACTCAAGGGCCTGAACGAGCTGCGCATCGTCAGCGGTGACACCGTCTCTCCCGTGTTCACCGTGACCGTGCGCTGACCTTTGGCCCACAGCCCCCGCCGTCCCACCCCGCCCCGCCGCGCCCGCTCCCTCGCCGCGCGGCCTGATCTCCTCCACGGCTCCACCAGTTGAGACCGGGACCCTTGCGGGCGAGGGCGCCGAGCCCGCGGTTCACCGCAGGACGAGGTGCGCCAGATAGTGGAAGTCGCCGTGGTGGATCTCATGAACGCGCCACGGGGAGCCGGTGACGAGTTCCTCCAGCTCGGCGGGGGAGAGGAAGGCGTAATCGAACCATTCCGTCGCCAGGCCGGCGTGGTGGACCCTGATCCGCCACTGCCCGGGCAGCCGGCCGCGCGCGGCATTGTGTTCGCGGTAGCGGTTCTCCGCGGGCGTGGTCAGGCGGGCCGGGTCGAAGGTGGTGCCCAGCAGCGAGGCCCCCGCCGCGGCCACCCTGGCGAGTTCCGCGAGAACCCGGGGGGCCTGCTCCCTGCTCTCCAGGAACCCCAGCCCGTTGCCCGTCATCACGATGGTGCCGAACCGGCCGTCGACGGGGCCGAGGTCGGCCGCCGTGCCGCGCACCGCGGGAAGCCCGCGGTCGAGGCAGAGCCGGACCGCGCCCGGTGACGGGTCGACGCCCAGGGCCTCGTGGCCGCGGGCCCGGAGTTCGGCCAGCGTGCGCCCCGCTCCGCACCCGATGTCGAGGACCGGGCCGCGGACGCGGCGCAGCAGTTCCCGGTCGACGTCCGGCCAGGCGTCGGCGGTGCTGAAGTACATCGAGGCGGGGGAGCGGTAGAGCCGGCCGTCGTCCCGCTCCAGGACTTCCTGGACGCCGCCGTGCTCCCAGCAGTCGCGGACCAGCGCGCCGAACGCGTCGCCGGTCGTGGGCGTTTCGTGTGGCCGGGTGGTCACGGCTGGCTCTCCTCTGACGGGCCCTGGGCAAGCGCCTCGGTGATGCCCACCTGCCAGTTCTTCGGCATGCGGGCGCGGTTCCAGTGGAAGACGGTCAGGAGGGCGGCGGCCTCCCGCGGGCCGACCCGTGCGCCGGGACTGCCGAAGTACTCCTCGTGCCAGGTGTCGCACGCCCGCGCGACGGACTCCTGGAACGCGTCGAACGCCGGCTCGATCACCGGGGCGCGCAGTGCGGCCAGCTGCTGCGGCGAGTGCCAGAGCAGGTTCAGCCGGGCCGACAGGGCGGGCCAGTCGGCCGGCGGCTCCGCCTCGAATCTGCGGCCGAGCTGTCGGCGCAGCCGGTCCCAGACGTCCCGGTCCTCGAAGTCGGCGACGCCCAGCCGCTCCAGCAGGACCCGGGTCGCCGCCAGGGACAGGGCCCAGCCGGGGGCGGGCGGCGTCGGCAGCGACAGGTGGCTCAGCCACAGAAGGGAGTCGGCCGTGAAGACCCGGTGCACGCCGCGCATCGACCGCGGCCCGCCGAACAGGTGCTGCTCCGGCTCGTAGACGGCGGGCCGGACCTCGGTGAGCAGGCCGGCCGCCCGCCAGTCCTCCCACGCCCGGGCGAGTCTGTCCTGGGTCTGCGCGCGGTACGCCGCGCAGGTGTCGAAACGGACGCGCAGTCCGGGTGTCTTGTGGACGAAGAAGAAGTCGTCGATCCACCGGGCCGCGAGCAGTTCGCGCACGGTGTGCAGCAGGCCCTCGTACAGCGCGGGCGTCGCGCCGTCCGGCCCGGGGACGAGCCGGTATTCGAGCCAGGTCCGCGGTTCGGCCGCGGCGCGCAGCGCTGTCAGCCCGGCGCCGAGGAAGCACTCGGCGACGGGCCGCAGCTCGGGGTCCGCGGCGGTGTCGGCGTGGTCCAGCTGGGCCGCCACCGCGCGCAGGAACTGCGGGACCGTCAGCCGGGCTTCGCCGATCCGGATGGTCTCGCCGTCGTGCGGGGCGTCGTGGTCGCCGGGCGCGGGGGCCGGTCGTCCGGCGCCGGGGTGGGTGCGCATGTGGTTCCCCATGTGGTCGGTCAGTTCAGCAGCAGGGCGATGTCCCAGGGCAGTGACTCCTCCGGGCGGGCGTAGTGGTTGAGGGCGAGGGCCAGGCCGGCCGTTCCTTCGAGGAAGCCCGCCGGGTGGCTGCCGCCGGCCAGGCCGTCGTAGCCGAGCTGCAGGCGCGGGGGGCCGTCGGCCTCGAACTCCTCGATGATCCGTCCGGCGATGGTGTCGCGCAGCCCGCGCACCGGTGCCGCGTGCGGGCCGTCGGTGAAGTACCCGAGCAGGTGCAGCACTCCGGACCAGCCGTGGCACAGCGACCAGTGTTCCGTCCCGAACGACTCCAGCGGCAGGCGGGTGAGGGGCGCGATCGAGGCGTGGGCCTGCTCCAGCCAGTCCGCGCGGCCCATGGCCTGGCCGGCGATCTGCAGTGCCCGCGAGATGCCGGGCGCGCCGTAGCACCAGGCGGTCCGGCCCCGGGCGCGGCCCGGTTCGGCGTTGCCGAAGGCGGACAGGGAGACCGTCGGCGGCCAGAACGGCCCGTACTCGTCGGTGTCCTGGAACCGGTCGAGGAGCGCCACCAGCGACTCGACGGCCTCGCGCTGGCCGTCGACGACGGCGCCGTGCCGGTGGGCGATGGCGAGCAGGGCGAGCGGGCCGGCGATGCCGTGGGCGAGGCCGAGGTTGAGGTGGCCGTGGTCGACCAGTGCCGGGTCGGTGGCCGGATGCCAGTTGGGCGGGGTGACGGACCAGTAGCGCGGCACCCGCTGCCCGTGGTGGTCGGCCGGGCCGGTCATGCCGACCAGGGAGGTGAGCAGCTGCTCCATGTCGGCGGATCCGCCGAGGCCGCGCAGCAGCAGGTAGCGGCCCAGACCGGCCAGGCCGTCGAGGACGTCGTAGCGGGCCATCGGGCCGAGCGGCACGGTGTCCACCAGCCGGGACAGCGCGGAGGCGGCCGCACCGGCCCTGGCGTCGAGCGCGGCCAGGGCCCGGCCGTAGCCGCCGCCGGCCTGGCTGGCCAGATGGAGGGCGAAGCCGAGGCCCGCGACCTCGTAGAGCAGACCGTGGTGCGGTGCCGGCTGGGTTTCCAGACTGGCCGCCGCCAGCGACGCGTACCGGTGCGCGGTCAGCCGCTCCGCCGGATCGCGCAGGCTCCGTTCGCTGAACAGCAGGGCGATGCCCGCGTGGCCGCTGGCCAGCGACGAGACCTTCCACCGCTCGTCCGGCCCGGTTCCGTGATCGGCCTGGGGCAGCGACGCCGGGTCCCGCAGCTGGCCGGCCAGCTCCTCGGCCAGGGCCAGGGCCTGCTCGCGGTACGTGGGCGGTGCCGTGGTGGTGGTCACGTGCGGTTCCTTTCCGGGACGTGTGCGGGCCGCCGGTCCTGGCCCTGGGCCTGGTGGGCCAGCCGGCCGCGGTGGGCCCGGGCGGCCTGCCCCAGCAGGGCCAGGCCGGCGAGTTCCCCGGCCGGGTCGATGCCGTACAGCCGGTTGTGATGCATGTGGAGCAGGCTCGCCACGGCCGCGTCCTGCCATCCCCGGCCGCCTTCCCGGCCGATTCCCGGCAGCACCAGCTCGCCGAACCGGCCTGCCGCGGCGGCGATCCGGGCAAGAGCCGGACGGTACGGATCGGGAAGGATCCCCGCCAGCAGTTCCCTGGCCCGACCGGGTATCAGGAGCCGTTCGGCGGCCCGGACTTCGTCGCGCGGCCGTGCGGCACCCGGGCTCCTGGGCGCCACGCGGCCCACCCACGCGCACCAGTCCCACGGGCCCAGGGAGTCCAGCAGGTGGACGTACCCGGCGAGCAGTACCTCGGCCTTGTCGGCCCCCGCGCCGCGGCCGCCGAGGGCGGTGAGCAGGCCGACCGCCGCCAGGCTGTCCGCGCAGAACCACTCCTCCGCCCGTGCGACGCCTTCGACGCCGCCGTACCGGGAGGTCTCCTGCCCGTAGCCGGAGACGCGGAAGTCCCTGATCAGCCAGGACGCCTTCAACTCGCCGCACCCGCTCAGCAGTTGCGGCCAGACGGTGGCGGCGATCCGCTCGGCCGGGCCGTGCACCCGGAACCGGACGTGGTCGCCCGACTGCCGGTAGCGCATGAAGAACCAGCGGTCGACCGCTGCGCCGAACCGGTCCAGCAGCGCGGGTATGTGACGGGTGATCAGTGCCTCGTGCGCCTCCGGCAGGGCGTGGAGCTCGACGAACGCCCACTCGCCACCCGGCTGGTGCACGGGCCGCACGGCGCTGTTGGCGACCCGCTGCGGGTCCAGCGCGGGTACGGGGCCGGGGGCGGGCGCCGCGGCGCGCAGGGGCACGAGGATCTCGTTGCCGTGCCCGCCGAGCCAGCCGAACGCGTCGGCCTGCGCGTGCGGGCTCTCGGTGATCGTCACCCCCTCGCGCAGCACCTCGCGGCGCAGCATCTCCCGCTGGAACCCGCTGCTCAGGTCGAGTTCGCACACCTGGTCGCGGTGGCCGACGCTCACCCGGTCGTCGACCCGCAGCTCGCGCCGCCATGTCTCCACCGCCCGCGGCCAGTCCCGGCCGTGCTCGGCGTGCTCGCGCAGCCCGGGGCCGGGCTGCCAGCTCAGCGGCGAGACGACGACCCGCCCGAGCCGTACCCGGGGCAGCACCGGAAGGTGCTCGAACGGCCCCCAGTTCCACGCCTGCCAGATCTTCTCCTCCCCGCAGTACGCCAGTTCACCGAGGAAGCGGACCAGGTTGGGCGCGGCGGTCCCGAGCGACAGCACGTGCGGGATCACCGGGCGCACCTCCTGCCCGGTCCTCTCCCAGTACAGGCGCAGCCGGTCCCCGTCCGCGGCGACGACCAGGTCGCGCCAGTCGATGCGGCCGGGGCCGGCCGGATCGTCGAAGGTCCCGACCGGGATGGAATGGGGGAGCATCCGCGGCACCTGCATGACGTTCAAAGCGCGGGGCAGCACCGGGACGAAGTCCACCTGGGCGGCCAGCGCCTGCCCGTCGCCGGCCAGCAGCCGGCCGAGGTCCTCGGACGCGCCGGCGAGGTCGGCGAACCGCCCGGCCATCGCACCGGCGGTGAGGGTGCCCGTGGTCGGCGTGGTCACCAGCGTGAAGTCCCCGGCCGCCAGGTCCGCCCGGCTGCGCGCCACCAGCTGGAAGCAGAGTTCGAGGGAGGCCGGCGGCGGCGTTTCGGTGTCGACGCCGAGCCTGCGGATGTCGTCGTCGGTGAGTACGACCTCCCGCCGCTCGGCGGACAGCCCCCGCTGGAGCACGTCCGCCAGCGCCCGCACGCGGGCGCTCTCCGCCGGCGACTGCTTGGGGCGCTGCCCGGCGGGGAAGTCGGTACTGGTCCGCGGGTGCAGGTAGGTGGCGGGGTAGCCGAGGCCGCGGTGAGGATCCACCAGTTCCTCCAGGCGGACCGCGCCGTGCTGCCCGTAGGTGTCCAGGAAGGCCTGCCGGTAGCCCCGCATGTGGGCGAAGGCCCCGCTCGGCGCCGACAGCGACCACATGACCGCGCCGTACCGTTCCGCCTCCCGCAGCACCGCCCCGGGCAGTCGCGCGTCCGTGTCCATCCGCAGGTCGACCTGCGCAGAGACCGTCTTCGACGGGTGCGCGCGGGCGGACACCCGGACCAGCCGGCGGTACGCGTCCGTCCCCTCGCCCGGGGCGGTGGCGCGGTAGTCGGCCAGGGCGGAGCGCACCGCGCTCAACTGCGCCCTCTCCTCGGAGGATTCGGGCAGGGCCTGCTCCAGCGAGGCCAGGCCGGGGTCGTCGAGCGAGGTCGCGGCGAACTCGGTGAGGAGCACCTCGTGGTGCGCCAGCACTCCCAGGAACGTGTCGAGGTGCGTGCGGCCCAGGCGCGGGAAGGCGGTTTCGGCCGCGGCCAGCAGGTCCGGGTAGGGCACCGGGCGGGCCGCGGCCGAGCGGACCCAGGACAGCAACGGCGTGCAGCGCATGGACAGTTCCTGCGTCGCCTGCTGTGTCCCGGTGATGTCCGCGGCGTCGTCCCCGCGGGCCCGCAGGTGCGGAAGCACCAGCCGGTCTCCCCGGACGAAGCACAGGTTGTTGACCACCACCCGCAGCGAGTGCCGCACGTGCGGCGCCCTGAGCCACTTCGCGGCCAGCCCGTCGAACCAGCCCGCGTCGGGGCGGGCGGACTTGACGGCCGATCCGTTTGCCGGCCGGGCCGGGACGGTCGACACCCCGGCGAACAGGCCGAACGGGGTCGGGCGGCCGGTGATGCGCCGCGCGTAGCGGGTCAGTGAGACGGCGGTGCGGACCAGCCGCTTGCGGCTGAGCCGGGTCCCGTCGGCGATCCGGTCGAGCTCGGCGGTCAGATCGGGGCTCGACACCGCGATCGCCTCCCGCAGTTCGGCGCGGGTCGACAGCTCGCTGATGTAATCCGTGAGCATCTCTTCGGTCGGTGAATCGCCCGTACCGAGCCTGGCGAGCATGCCGTCAAAAGTGTCAGCCGGAAGTGCCGCGGACCTGATGAATATCGGTTCGGCGGCCGAGAAATGGCTTTGGCTGGGCATGCCGGAAGAATCTCGCTTCCATGAAGAAGGCCGACCGCCGCCGGCATCCGCGAAGAGGAGATCCGGCGGCGAAACGGAATCCGAGGCAGTGGACCTCGAACGGCGTCACCGCCCCTTCCCGCGGTGGAGCCGCGGGAAGGGGCATGGCCGTTCCGGCTAGCAGCACATCGGGTTGCAGTGGTTGGTGAAGCCACAGGAGGTGCCCGTGGCGCCGCCGGTGTCACAGGTGATGAAGGTGAACATCTCGGGCCGCAGCGGGGCGTCGGCACCACCGGTGATCGCCGTCTGGATGTCCAGGTCGAGGTCCATGAGGTCGAGGTCCTGCACGGTTTCCTCGGCAATGAGGGTAGTAGGCACATGAACTCCTTTGTCTCGAACGAATCCAGGAAATTCACCCGGTCCCGGGGCACGGCCGGCCGGGCGCCTTTCGGCGCCGCGACACCGGTGACTTCGGGGAGACGGAAGCGCCATTGTCAGCCCCCGTGTCGCACGACAAGCCAGCCCCCCCCAGGTGAATTATCCCGCCTGAATGGTTCGTCTCCCGGTGCAATTGATCCTTGATCAAGGCGTGTCAAATGTCAACCCTTTGCCATGGCTTGCCGTTCGAGGCGAGGCCGGCGCCGTCGCGGCGCATCTGGGGCAGCACCATCTCCGCCTCGCGGGCGAGCACGACCGTGTGCCGCTGGAGCGTGCGGTCGGCCGCGTGCGACAGGCCGGACGTCGCGGCACCGGCCGTCCGTGCCGCACGAACACCGCCACCAAACCGCCGGACGGCAACGAATGACCGCAGGTCGTCGCGGATCTCGTCCGCGTCCCGCTGGGCGCCGGCGTGCTCGGCCAGTTGCCGGCTGCTCTTGCGGCCCACCGGTGCCGGCAGGCCTCGCATGCGGTCGCGCATGCGGCGGCGGGGTTCGACTCGGCGGAAGCGGTGCCCGATGTCCAGGAGGAGATCGTCCGGTGCGCGGTTCCACATCCCGGCGGCGCTCTCGGTGATCACATCGGGAGGCTTCCCCGAAGCCGTCATGACCGAAGGCGCTGTCACGCGACCGAGGGGCGGCCCACGGGAAGCCGCCCCTCGATGCCCCGCACCCCGGCTGTGCTCCAGCCCGCCCGCATCGCCCCGGGTCACGCGGCAAAGTCCTGCTGGAGTACCAGGGGTACCGGTGCCGTCATGCCGTCATGCCGTCACATGGTGCGCGGGGGACGCGGGACGCCCTGCCAGCGGTAGAGCATGGACTCCCACACGTAGGTGTACGTGAAGGTGACCTCGAACGTGGTGCTCCGTTCGAGGTACGGCCCGCCGTCCTCCGGGGTGAGCCGGGTGAACGCTCCGTAGACGCTGGCGCGCGGGTACACGCAGACGGTCCAGATGTACGAGCCGGACGACAGCTGGACGTCCAGGGCGGGCGCGTTGCCGCCCGGGGTGTTGAGGCTCCAGGCGTAGGTTCCGGCGTCCAGGTACAGCCGTCGTGAGGTGCACTGCTGGGGAGGCGTCACGGGAGCCGGCAGCGGTACCAACTGGCCGTACCCCTGCAGGAACTCGTGCTCGGTGGCGGCGCCGGCCGGTGTGACCGCCGGGCCCGTCACCAGGGTGAGCACAAGGGCCGGAAGAGCGAGGATCCAGGTGAGTCTGCGCAGCATTCGTGCCTCCGGTCGGACGGGCGTTCCTGCGGGCGGAGCCTGTGGTCTATGCCAATTCTGCTGGCCGGCCGCGCCCCTTCCCATCCCAGAACCCTGGGATCCCGTCGGCGGGCCCGGCTCCGGGCTCCGCCTTGCGGGCCCGCCCGCCGCCGGTCCGGGTCGCCGGTAACAGCGCCTTCAGCACCACGGTCGGCGGCCGCGTCACAATGAAGGAGAGGGAAGGTGGTCCGTATGCGGGCGATACCCCACCTGCGGACCGGCGAGGGCATGGCGGCGTTCACCGCCGCCGTCGTGGCCGTGGCGGCCATCGCCGCCATCGGCGTGTCGCCTGCCGGGGCCCGGCCCGTCGTCGCTGCGGCGCTCGGCGGAGCCGCGGTCGCCGTTCTCGGCGTTCTGGCGGCGTCGGCCCTCGTGCGCCGGGCTCGTTCCCGCCACCACACCCGGCAGCTCGACCGCGACCCGGCGGAGGCCTGGTTCGCGGCGCCGTCCATGGAGGACTTCCCCGAACAGGAGCTTCGCCGGCTCCTGCCGGAGACCGACGCGCCGTCCATGAACCGTCTCTGCACCGCGTGGGTGTTCGCCACCCACGGTCACGACGCCGTATGGCTCGAACGGCACTTCGACCTCACCGACGGCCTGGCCCGGAAGCTCGTCGAGCGAGCCCACCGACGCGGTCGGTTGCCGTGCCCCTGACTCCCGCACGACCCGCCTTGGCCCCGGCAGGCTGGGCCATTGGGGCCGGGTGCCGGCCCCACCCGGTGCGTCCCACGGGCCATCGCCGACGCCTGGTTAGCGTCGTGGCGTGGACCCCGTCGTGTCTCTCTCCCAACTGCTGCGCCGCCCGCTGGTGGGGCGTGGCGGCGCGGCCGTGGGCCGCCTGTCCGATGTGATCGTCCGCCTGCGCGGGCGCGATCACCCCCTGGTCGCCGGGCTGGTCGTGCGGGTCGGCCGGCGCGAGGTTTTCCTGCCCGTCGAGCAGGTCGCGGCCTTCGGCGGCGAGCAGATCCGGCTCACCAGCGAGGTTGTGGACCTTCGTCCGTTCGAACGGCGTGAAGGGGAGGTTCTGCTGCGCGCCGACGTCCTCGGGCACCGGGTGATCGACGTCGCCGAGGCCGAACTCGTCCGGGCACATGACCTGGAGTTGCGCCGGCGGCCGGACGGCTGGGTCGTCGACCGCCTGGACACCCACCCGCGCCGCGCCCGCCCGTTCGGGTTCCTCGCCGGTGGGAGCCGGCCGCGGTGGCGGGACTGGATGTCCTTTGAACCACTTATCGGCCACGCTCAGTCGGCACGCGTGCGCGGCCCGTCCGGGCGTTTGGCCCGGCTCAAGCCGGCCGACCTGGCGGACCTGCTGGAGGACGCCAACCGCACCGAATCCCACGAGATCCTGCAGACCGTCCACGCCGATCCCGAGCTGGAGGCGGACGTCTTCGAGGAGTTGGAGCCCGACTCGCAGACGCGCCTGCTCGCGGAGAAGAGCGACCGCGAGATCGCCGAGGTGCTGGGCCGGATGCGCGCCGACGACGCCGCCGACGCGATCAACGACCTTCCGCAGAGACGCCGACAGCCGGTACTCGACGCCCTGCCGGCCGGCCAGCGCGCGAAGGTCCTGACCCTGATGGGCTTCAACCCGTCCAGTGCCGGCGGTCTGATGGCCCTCGACATCCTCAGTGCGCGCCCGGACGCCACTGTCACCGAGGTGCTCGGCCTTGTCCGGGCGGCCCGCAACCTGCAGCCCGAGGCCCTGACCAGCGTCCACGTCGTCCGGGACGGAAACCGGCTGATCGGCACCGCGCCCCTGGTCGCCCTGGTGCAAGCCGACCCGGACACCCGCCTGGAAGAGGTCATGACCACCGAACCGGTCAGGGTGCTCCCGGACACCGACGTCGAGGATGTCGCCCTGCTGATGACCGACTACAACCTCCTCACGGTGCCGGTCGTCGACCACCGGGACCAGATCCTCGGCGTCATCACCGTCGACGACATCCTGGAAACCGTCATCCCCGAGGACTGGCGCCGGCGCGAGCCCGCCCCGCACCCCGCCCGCCGAAGCGACGACGAGCCGAGCGAGGCCATGAACACCACGGACCTCGACGGATGACGGCACCCCAGAACCCCCAGAACCCCCAGAACCCCCCGGACCACAACGACCGTGCCGACCGCCCCGCACACGCCCCCGCGAAGAGCCCCGCGAAGGGCCCCGCCCAACCCCCGCCGAAGCACGAGGACGCGCACCCCACCGCGCCGAGAGAACCCACCCCTCCCGCGCCCCGACCGGCCAGACGGCCACCGGCACCGGCAGCACCCGATTCCGCGCCCGCACCCGCGAGGCCGGTACCCAGAAAGCCGGATGCACCACGGCCCAGCGCGGTCCTGGACGAAGCCCACCTCGGCGACATCGAAGGCGCGTTCGGCCGGATCCCCCGAGACCACACCGAAGAACGCCCGAGCCTCAAGACCCGCACACTCACCCTGCTGGCCGTTCTCGGGCCCGGCATCATCGTCATGGTCGGCGACAACGACGCCGGCGGTGTCGCCACCTACGCCCAGGCCGGCCAGAACTACGGCTACTCCCTGCTCTGGGTCCTGCTGCTGCTCGTCCCGGTCCTGGTCGTCAACCAGGAGATGGTGGTACGCCTCGGCGCCGTCACCGGCGTCGGCCACGCCCGCCTGATCAACGAACGCTTCGGCAGGTTCTGGGGCTGGTTCAGCGTCGGCGACCTGTTCGTCCTCAACTTCCTCACCATCGTCACCGAGTTCATCGGCATCTCGCTGGCCGCCGAGTACCTCGGTGCCTCCACATACTGGGTGGTGCCGCTCTCCGCCCTCCTGCTGATCGCCGTCACCGCGAGCGGTTCCTTCCGCCGCTGGGAACGCGCCATGTTCGCCCTCATCGCCGTCAGCCTGCTGCTCGTCCCGCTCACCCTGCTTTCCGGGCCGAAGTGGGGCCAGGCCGCCCACCACTTCGTCGTCCCCGGAATCCAGGGCGGCATCACGGGTGACGCGGTCCTGCTGGTCATCGCGATCGTCGGCACCACCGTGGCCCCCTGGCAGCTCTTCTTCCAGCAGTCCAACGTCATCGACAAGCGCATCACCCCGCGCTTCATCGGCTACGAACGCGCGGACACCGTCATCGGATCGGTCGTGGTAGTCGTCGGAGCGGCCGCCCTCGTCATGATCGCCGACTACGCCGCCCGCGGCACAAGCTTCGCAGGCAACTTCACCGACGCCGCCGGCGTCGCCCACGCCCTCGAACAGCACAGCCGCGCACTCGGCGTCATGTTCGCCGTCGTCCTCATGGACGCCAGCATCATCGGTGCCGCCGCCGTCACCCTCGCCACCAGCTACGCCTTCGGCGACGTCTTCAACCTGAGGCACTCGCTCCACCGCGGCTTCGGCGAGGCGAAGACGTTCTACGCCTCCTACAGCCTGATGGTGCTGCTCGCCGCCGCCGTCGTCCTCATCCCCGGCGCCCCGCTGGGAGTCATCACCGAAGCCGTCCAGGCCCTCGCCGGACTCCTCCTGCCCTCCGCCAGCGTCTTCCTCCTCCTGCTCTGCAACGACCCCGAAGTCCTCGGTCCCTGGGTCAACCCCCGCTGGCTCAACCTCCTCGCCGCCCTCATCATCGCCGTCCTGCTCCTGCTCTCCGCCACCCTGATGACCGCCACGCTCTTCCCCCACATCGACGTCAAGACCCTGACCACCTGGCTCGCCGTAGCCCTGGTCGTCGCGCTCATCGCGGCGGCCGCCGGCCTGCGGATCGCCCGTCGGCGCTCCGGCGCCCCGGCCCGGGCTCCGGCACCCGCGATGCCGGCGGCCGAGAAGCTTGCCTGGCGGATGCCCCCACTGGCCCTGCTCAAGCCCGTCCAATGGTCACCGGCACTACGGCTCGGCATGCTCGCCCTGCGCGGCTACCTCGTCCTCGCCGCGATCCTGCTGCTGGTCAAAGCCATCCGCCTCGGCGGAGCGTGACCCGAGGGGAGAAGGCGATGCCGGCCCACCGCCGGCTGGTGCGCCGCCTGCCGTCGGGCCGGCGCCGACCAACGGCCCCGGAAGCCGCCGAGCGCGAGCAGGCCGCCACCGAGGCGAAGCTCGGGACCAGGCGCGGGTAAAGTAACCGGCCGAACCACCGGAAGGGCACCGATGCGGACGCTGTCAGGGATACAGAGACGGACCGGGACGTTCGGGGCCCTGGCGGGTACGGCGCTCGCGGCCCTCGTGCTGCTCGGCAGCGCCGGAACGGCCGTTGCGGCCGGCCCGAGCACCGCGCCGAACGCCACGGCAACGTCCACGGCGTCCGCCACCGCCGCGCCGGCCGGTCAACTCGCCCATGGCGCGACCCAGTCCGAGCGCCTGGCCGAGGAACTGCGCAAGAACCCGGTCTACGTCTCGGCCGACCGTCCCCGCGAACTGCCGCGCTCGCTCGCCCCGGACATCGCCGCCCTCGCCGAGCGCACCGGCGTGCCCACCTACGTGCTGGCGCTGCCCGCGGGCGACGCCGCGCTGCTCGCCCTGGTGCGCGACCGGCTCGGCGAGAACGGCCTGTACGTGCTGATCGGCGACCACGGCAGCATCACCGCCTCCGCGTTCGGCGTCGACGTCCCGGTCGAGGAGGCCCGCCGCATCGCCCTGTACGGCACCCCGTACGGGGCCGGCCCGCTCGCCGCGTTCGAGTCCTTCGCCGACGCGATCGCCTCCGGCCGCGACCGGGCCGCCGCCAAGGCCGACGAGTTGTACGACCGCTACCACAAGGACGGCAAGCCCGACCTCTACATCAGCTCCACCGACCGGCAGAACCAGAACCTGCTGCTCGGCCTGGCCGTGGTGGTGACCCCCGGCCTGGTGCTGGCCCTCGGCATCCGGCTCTCCCGCCGCCGCTCCGACCGGCCGCGGCCGGCCGGGAAGAAGAAGGCCGCCGGTTCGAAGGCCCCGGCCGTCGTCCTGACCAAGACCCCGGCCGTCACCCCGGCCGTCACCCCGGCCGTCACCCTGGACAAAGGCGCGGGCAAGGCCGCGGCGAAGCCGAAGGCCCCGGCCCGCACCACCTGGCCCGCCGCCCGCCGACGCGGCGTGCTGCCGGTGACGGTGGTGGCGGCGGTGGCCGCCGCGGTCGCGGTGGTGCTGGCCGCGCCCACCGTCTTCCCGCAGACCGTAGACAGCCCGTACCTCAACGTCACCCAGGGCGACCTGGACGCCCGGGTGGAGGAGGTCGCCACCGGGCTCGCCGCCGGACCGATCTACCAGGACCCGTCCACCGCGGACGCGCTGACCGCCGCCGACCTGCCCGCGATCCGGCAGCGGATCGCCGAACTCGCGCCCAAGGGCCCGGTGCACGTGCTGGTCACGCCGACCGACAGCGACGACGAGAGCGGCGGCAGCAGCAGCATCCTGCTCGCCCGGGTCCACCAGCGCACCGGCCAGAACGGCGTCTACGTGCTGATCGACCCGGTGTCCGGCCGGATCGACCTGGACACCTTCGGCACCGACCAGGACGCCGCGCGCCGCTTCCTGCGCCTGCCGTCCACCGTCCTCTACCCGGAGTACCGCAACAACGGCGACCTGCAGGTGGTGCCGCGCCTCAACCAGACCCTGGACGCCGTCGCCGCCGCCCAGCCGGGGAGGGACGACGGACCCACGACCCGCGACGCCGAACTGCCCCCGCTGCGCGACAACCGGCTGCCCGGCCTGTTCAGCAGCGACTTCGGGCCCGGGATCGTGCTCGGCACGATGCTGCTGGGCGCGCTGCTGCTGGTCGCCTGGCTGGTGATCGCCATCGCGCGGGCCGTGCTGCACTCCCGCCGCACCCCCGCGGCCGACCCCTCGCCGCAGCAGCACGCCGGACCCCGGCACGCCACCGCGCTGCCGTCCGTCCGGCAACTGCGCGCCTGGGCCGCCGCCGACGTCCGCGAACTCACCGGGCGGCTGGCCGCCGCCGACCAGGCCGCGCCCGGCCGCACCCGAGCCTGGGACTGCCTGGACGCCGCCGAACTGCTGGCCGACACCGGCGACGAGCACCCGGACGAGGCCACCGAGGCGGGCAACCTGGCCACCGTCGCGGTACTCGCCCAGGCCGGACTCGCCGCCCTCCGGGGACACCTCCACCCCACCCTCTGCCGGCTCAACCCGCTGCACGGCGAGGCCACCGGCGGCAAGGTCCCGGGGTGGCTCGCCGACCTCGGCATCGGCCCCAGGTCCGCGCAGCTGTGCCCCGCCTGCCGGGACGCCTTCCGCAGCAGCGGCGCCAGCCACAGCACCGCCGACCCGGCCGCCCGCGAACGGGAGGCCACCGAACGGCTGCTGCGCCTGCCCGGGGCGGACGGCCGCACCCGGACCGCCTGGGACGAGACCGGGCAGGTCCTGCCGGCCGCCCGTGAAGGGCTCGAAGCACTCATCCTCAGGGCCAGGGAGTCCGCCAGTGTCCAGTGACCGACTGACCAGTGACCGCCCGACCGGCGCCTCCCGCGGCCTCGCCGCCGGACTGCTCGCCGCCCTGCTGCTGGCCTGCACGGCGCTGCTCGGCACCGGCACCCCCGCCCGGGCGGAGACTGCGGGGACCGGGCCGACCGCCACGACGATCGCCGAGGCGCTGGCCACCAGCCCCGTCTACGTCGACCCGTCCTACGCGGCCGCCGTCAACCCCGCCCAGCAACAGGCCCTGGTCGACCAGATCGCCGCGACCGGCATGCCGATCAAGGTGGTGCTGGTGCCGCTGAAGAAGGGCGACGCCTTCGACGGCAGCTCCCGCACCCTCGCCGCAGTGATCAAGGAGCGGCTCGGCCAGCAGCAGCTGATCCTGATCAGCACCGACGAGTACGGGAAGTGGCTCAACGGCACCGAGTGGCCCACCGACGCCCATCAGACCCGCGACGCCGCCTCCGCCGTCGGCTTCCTCAGGGAACTCAACGACGCCGGACTGGCAGCCCGGGTCGCCAAGGCCGTGGAACTGATCAAGGCCGGCAACGGCACCGAGGTCTACAAGGCCGAGACCGCCAGGATCGACAAGGAGCACTCGGCCCGGCCCGAGGTCAAGGAGAACGCCTCCGGCTCCTCCTCCGGCCGCGGCCCCGGGACCCTGCTCGTGGTCGCCGCGGTGCTGGTCCTCGCCGCCGTCGGCGCCGCCTTCCTGGTGCGCCGCCGCCGCTCGCCCCGGCACACCGCCTTCACCTTCCCCGACGCCGTCTTCGCCGCCGAGCAGGCCGCCGACGAGGCCGGGCTGCGCCGCCAGGCCACCGCCGAGATGCTCGCCCTCGGCGAGGCCGTGGAGCACGGCGGCGGCGCCGCCACCCCGGGTCTGAGCCGAGCCCTGGACGCCTACGACGCGGCCGGCCGGGTACTGGACGCCGCCCGGGGCCTCCCCGACCTGGTCGGAGTGCTGGCCCTGACCGCCGAGGGACGCTCCGCCCTGGCACCGGCTCCCGGACTCCCGCTGTGCTTCTTCGACCCCCGGCACGGCACCGCCGTCCGCCGCACCACCTGGCGCCCGCTCGGCCGCCGGGAGCGGGCCGACGTCGCGGTCTGCGAGGACTGCGGCCAGGCCCTGCGCGCCCGCCGCTCGCCGCAGGTGCTGGCGGTCCGGGACCAGGGCCGCACCGTCCCCTACTTCGAGGTGCCCGCCGAACGCAGCCTGTGGGCCGCCACCGGCTACGGCTCCCTGCTGTCCGGCCCCGACGACACCCTCGCCGCCCGGGTCGGCGCCGGCGAGTTCAGCCGCGCACGGCAGCAGTCCGAGGACCACGGCGCGGCCAAGGACTGAGCCCGACATACCCCCTGACGGGGCGCCGGTTCCCCGGCGGAACCGGCGCCCCGCCGTTCCGCCGCCCGTCCGGGTCGCACAGTTCCCGCACGGCCGACGCGCCAGGAGCTGGGAGCCGGGAGCCGGGTGGTGTCAGCGCTGCCGCGGGCCGGGCAGTGAATTCGGTCCGCCGTCATGGCGGCCACTCCTCATGTGCGTGGTTGGTCGCGAGGGGTGGCCCGGTGCGGCAGCTCAGGCTGCCGTCCAGGCGGCTCCCGGCGGCCGGGCCTTCGAGGTCTCCGTCTTCCGTCAGGACGGCGAAGCCTTCGGCTGTCGGGCTGGTCAAACCCGGGCGGGAGACCCCTCATGGCGGAGTTCCGGGGAGAGGATCGCGTAGCGCTCGTTGCGGACGAGGGCCACGCACAGGACGGTGAACATCGTGAGGGTGGCGACACTGGCCGCGACCATGAACGGTGTGAACGGCACGAGCAGCACGGTGCTGATGAGTTCGGCTCCGATCAGGACGAAGAGTACGGCCCTGATCGTGAAAGGCGCGAGCTTGGTGCATATCCACGCCCCCAGCGGAGCGCCGACGGCGACCACCGGCGCCGCCGCCGTCCAGTACCCGACGACGGGGCCTGTGAAGTCATCGAGCAGGATCACGTGGGTGAGGAACGCCGCGACGGAAACGATCGTCATCATGACCACGGTCGTCGGGGTGGCGACCTTCTCGGACACCCTGAAGAGCAGGACCAGCAGGAGGAACATGACGCAGTTCTCCCCGACTCCCGCCACGCCGCTGACAATCCCGCCAGCGAAGCCCGCCGCCAGGACAAGGCCCTTCTCACGTTGGCTCCAGGCGGGGATCTTCGCGTTGCGGCGGTATCCGCGCTGACCGAGCTGGACGACCAGGGCAAGAGCGAGGGCCACCAGCAGCATGGTGAACAGCGCCCGTACGACGGGGAGTGGTACGTGCGGAGCGAGCAGCGTCGCGCTCAGCGCGACACCGACCACCCCGGAAGCAGAACCGTAGAGCACCACTTTCCGCTCGATCGGAATCCGGTTCAACAGGATCGACAGCGAAGCGGCCGACATACCGATCGACTGGATGGCGAAGGTGAATATCCTGGCCCGGTCCGGGGGAACGACCAGGACCTTGGTCAGGACGGGGAAGGCGATGGCACCCCCGCCCTCACTCGTCCCGCCGCCCACGAGGGAGCCGAAGACCATCGTCAACGCCACTCGCCAGTTCTCCGCGAGCACGGTGAAGTACTCCGTGCCCCAGACGAGGGCCCAGACCAGCCAGACCACACCGGCAAGGGCGGCGTTGACCACCAGCACACGAGGCACCTTCAAGCGGCCAGTCACGGAGGCATCCCTCTCACGAGAATCACGATCACGACATCCCGCCGCACCGTAGCGTGAAAGACGGGCCTGCCGGACGGTGCGGGCTTCAAGTCAGCACGATGGAAGAACTTCTCCTTCCGGTGTGGTCGATGGTTGCGTTGAGCGCGCCGCCGCCCGCTCCGCCGGCGGATGCGGCCGGCCCCCACCTCTACCCGGCCACCGGCCAGGCCCTGAGGGCGGTGGATCCGATGTGACGGGTCATTGGTGGCCGGCTCCGGCGGTGAGCAGCCGCCGGGCCTCGGTCAGGGCGGAGTCCTTCAGCCCGGCCAGCTCCTCCTTCGTGAAGACCGGGGTCCGGACGTCCGGCGGGATGCCCGGTCCGTCGAAGGTGGTGCCGGCCGGGGTGAGGAACTCCTCGTTCGGCAGGAGCAGTACGAGGTCCGAGGAGAGCCGTCGGGCCAGGGCGTCCGAGAAGACTCCCTGGGTGTTCTCGCCGATCCGGGTGATGTGCGGGCTGCGGCCCATCATCGCCTGGGTGAAGGTCTCGCCCGCACTCACCGTGGAGCCCGAGGTGAGCAGGGCCACGGGCCCGGTGAAGCGGGTCGCCCCGGGGGCGGGGCGGACGGTGACCGACTGGGGCCGGGTGAAGGCGGCCGGGTCGGCCGGGTCGTTGCGAGCCACCTTCCGGTAGGCCAGGTACGGCCGGTCGGTGAACCGGGAGGCGAGCCGGACGGCCAGCGCGTCCGAGCCGCCGGCGTTCACCCGGGCGTCGATCACCACCCCGCGCAGGGGCGTGGCGCGGGGCCGGTCGAGCAGGGCGCCGACGGCCTTGTCGAGTTCGGCCTCCTGGTCCTGCTGGCCGCCCTGGTCGACGTAGTCGCCGAACGCGCTCACCCGCAGGTAGCCGAGGCCGTCCGGGAGTTCGCCGACACCGAGGAGGCCGTTCCCGAACGGCTGCTCGGGGACGGCCAGCTGGGCGCTGATCGGCGGCAGGACGGTGGTCAGCAGCTGCGCGGTCGGTGCCACGGTGCCGTCCCGCATCTCCCTGAAGAAGGTGGTGTACCCGCCGCCGGGATTCGCACGGAGCAGGGCGACGTGCGAGTCCTGGAGCGGTTTGACCATGGCGATGATCGTGTCCACCAGGTTCTCCGCGGTGACCGTCGGCCGGTACGCCGCCCGCTCGGCGTGCCAGTCGACGCCCTTGACGGCGAAGAAGGGGTAGTTCTCCTCGAAGCTGTCCCAGAACCTGTCGAACACCGCGACGGGATCGTCCGGGACCGGCAGCGCGCACCGCGCCGGCAGCCCGCCGGGCAGCCGTTCCAGCGTACGGGTGCCGGTGCCCGGGTCCTTGGCGTACACGGCCCGGTGGCGTCCGTGCGGGGTGACGGTCAGCTGGGCGAAGGGCTCCCCGGGGGTGCCGTAGCGGACGGCGCCGCCGGGCAGGGGCGCGCCGAACTGTTCGGCGGAGGTCACGCCGGGGGTGCAACTGTTCCTGGTGACGTCGTAGGTGGTGAGGGCGGTCCCGTGGATCTCGACGATCGTGCCGTACCCGTCCGCCCGCCAGACGCCCTCCAGCCGGTTGACGCCCGACCGCTTCGCGCCGTCCCCCTCCGGTGCGGCGCCGACCGCCCCGGCCGCGCCGACCGTTCCCGCCGTGAGCACGAGCGCGACCGCCGTGATGCCCGCCGCCCGGGCCATCGACTTCCTGTGTCCGATACCCATGCCGTGCCTGTGCCCTCCAGGTCCGGGACTTCCCCCGCGGAACCCCTCCGCCGCCCACGGGTCGACGGTACGGACCGGTCCGGCCGCCACGCGTCAGCCTGTGGAGCGGTCCGGACCCCGACCAGGGAGGTACACCGGTGCGCTCCCGGCTCCGCCCTGCGGCGTACCCGCCCCCGGAACGGCGTCAGGGTCACCGGTTCGGTGTCCAACTCCCTTGCGCTCAGGCCGCCATGGCCGATCAGCTCCAGCGGCTGCTGCGCTCTGGCGCGGTGTCGGACAAGGCGATTCGGGCGCTCGGCGACCTCGCCCTGCACGGCCTGGTCGCCTCGGACGGTGAGGCCACGCTGGTCATGCCCTGGGGCGAGCCCCGGGACGGCGACCCCGAGGCCGTGCCGGCGGCGTGAGGCGGTTGCTTCCACAGGGGGCTGAACCGGCGCCTGGACAGGGGGCTGCGCGGTTGCCCCGAGGGGTGCACCGAGAGTTGCGGCCCCCTTCCATGGGATCGCCCGTTCTAGCAGGTCAGACTGTGCGGGCAAGCCTCTCACGCGCGCCGGCACCTCTTTCCGCGCGACAGCCGTGGGCAGAGGATCCGCTCCGCCGGCCGACGGCGCCGGGCTCGGCGGAGCGCCGACCGGTTCGCGTGTCCCAGGGAAGTCCAGTGCTGTCACACATCCTTGACGGAACGTCAGCTGCACGGGGCGGTGGCGCAAGAACACGCAACCGACCCGACATGGGAAATCGTCATGACGCTACGGTTTGTCGGGATCGACCCCGACACCCAGGGCGGCGGTTCGCCGACGGTATGGGTGGGCGACGAGAAGAAGAGGCTGAAGACCGGACTGGGGCTGGTCTCGTGTGCGGGGATGGGTGCTGGTTCCGGTGGTGTCGCCGGTTAGGGATCCGCAGCGTTGACCTGGGTGTTTGTGCGGTCGGTTGAGAAGCGCCGGGTGGCATGAGAAGTGGTGAGGTTTTCCGCAGTCGCAGTGAGAGGGCACGCAGGCGGTTACGGCGCTCGGACATGCCGACACCCTGCCCGCTCGCCCGCTCTTCATGGCCGTCCTACGCCCGCGACATCCTGCTAGCATCCGGCGCCATCGCACCCAGGGGAGAGGTGCCACATGACGGGGAGGGGTATGGACCCCGCACTCATCACCGGAATCGCGTCGGTGCTGTCGGCCGGCGTCGCATCCGCCGGAACGTACTTCACCATGCGGGGGAATCGGCGACACGACAAAGCCGAGCAGGACGCGAAGATCCGCGACAGGCGGGAACCGGTCTACAAGGAAGCCGAGACGCTCGCCACCGCGTTTGAGAGCATCGCCGTGCTTCTCGTCGAAGTCACACCGCGGGAGCGGGGTGCCGTGCGGAGAGAACTCGGCGACAACCGGCTGCGCATGCTCCGCTACCACCGCACGCTCGCCCTGACCGGGCCAGTGGGGATCACCTACATGTGGCAACTCATCGAGGGTCGCGCCAACAACCTGGTGCACGCACTGGACCAGCTCGGATACAGCGACCCGGACCACGAGCCGACGGATGAGGAGGAGAAGCGGGCAGCCGAGGAGCTGGCCGTCTTCGCCAAGCACATCGCCCCGCCGTTCGGCATCATGGGCGCGCTGCTGGACGATCCGCGACTGATGGGCAGGCTCGACATCCAGCACCGAGTCGACGAAGAGGGCGAGAGCCTCAGCGTGATCGTTCCCCGGGCCGAGCGCCGTCTGTGGTGGCTGGGCCGGCGCTCTGCCGACAGGTATGAGGCTCTGGGGCGGCCGGCGTCGGAGAGGTCCGAGCAGTCATGCCCCGCAAATGGATCGCCTTCCCCGTGACCTCGCGACGAACTCCCGCAGCGGACTCGACGAGCTGCTGCGGGAGTCGGCGTCGTCGCCTCGCTGGCGTCCCGCAGGTGGTGGCCACGGCTGGGCTGACGCGGTCCGCGCCGCCCGGCCGCCGCGGCGAACCGGCCCTGGGCCCCGGTCCGGCGCCGAAGTGCGCATCCCGCAGGGCCGGGCCCTGGAGACTCTGAAGCGCCAGGCATCGTCCCCGCCACGCACGGTGCGGGCCGGTCCTGGGTGGCGGTGCGCCGGAGCATCCGAACCGACGACCCGCGGAGTACGGGTCTAGGGAGTGCTCTTCCCGGGGCGGGCCTTGCTCATCTTCGCTGCCCTGGCCCGCGCCCAGCGCAGCAGCAGGACCGCAACCACCAGGGCCATCAGGGCGGCCTTGCCGACCGGCACGGTCGCCCCGCCGCGCAGCGCCGAGGAGAACATCGGCGTCAGCGCCGCCACGCCCACGGCAGGCCCGGCCGCGTACCAGGCGGCGAACAGCAGCGGGCCTGTCCCGCCGCCCGCGCCCTGGGCCGGGGAGAACATCAGGTCCTTGCGCAGTATCCCGCGGCAGGCGTTCACCAGCCCCGCCGCGACCAGTGCCGGCGCGGCGGCCGGTGCGAGCCAGGCCGCCGGGCCCGTGCCCGCTGCCAGCAGCGCCCCGGTGCAGGCCAGCCCCAGCAGGACCCCGGCCAGCGTCGGAACGATCGCATGACGCAGCATCAGAGCGGCGAACGGGTACGGCGACCAGGAGGCCCGCCGGACATCGTCCGTCTCGATCCGGGCCGGCTCCAGCAACTGCGCGACGGCCAGGTAGCCGAACACCAGCGCGACGGCGGTGGCCAGCCAGGACAGCCCGCCCGTGGCGCCGTGCGCGAGGACGGCGCAGAGCAGTGCGGGCACCGTTAGCACCACCGCGCGACCCAGCCGGGCGGGGGAGCGGAGCAGGGCGAGGGTGTCTCGCCACGGCACCACCAGCCAGGCCCGCCGGGGCGCCGGCAGCCGGAGCCGGCGTTGCCGGGCGCTGCCGCTGGCGCCGTTCACCGCCAGCCGCGCGCTGCGCAGCTCGACCGTCCGGAGCGCGGCCAGCACCCCGGCGGCCGTCCTGGCCCGCTCCCGCAGCCGGGCCAGTGGCACCGTCGCGGCGGCCCGGTCGGCGAGCACCAGGGCAGCACCGGTCGACACCAGCAGGAGTGCGGCGGCCACCCAGCTGCCCGCCACGGCGGCCGGGGTCGGCGCCAGTGCGGCGATCGCGGCCCAGCCCCACGGCCCCGACCACATTTCGACCAGCTCCAGCCAGTGCACCGGGTGACCGGCGACGGCCAGCGCGCTCTGCCCCGCCAGCGCGATGATCAACAGTGTCAGATACGGAGTGAGCCGGCGCACCCAGCGGGCGGCGCGGTCGCTGCGCTCCACCACCAGCGCGGCGCAGGTGGCCAGAAGCGGCACGCAGAGCCCCCCGGGCAGGCACCAGCCGAGCGCGGCCGGCAGGCCGACCCGAACGGTCAGCCCGAGCGCGACCATGCCGCCGGCCGCCGCCACCAGACCGGGGAACGCGGCCACGGCGCAGGACAGCCAGAACCACGGCCGGAGCACCGGGCGGGGCCGGACGGGGTGGACCAGCAGCCAGTCGGCCGCCGCCCGGGGCGGCACCACCGGGCCGCGCCACAGGCCGTCCCGGACCAGCAGGAGGAAGGTGACCAGCCCGACCGCGGTGATACCGGCGGGTATCGCGGCGAGCAGATCGCCGCCGTGGCCGGTGTAGTCGGCGCCCATGGATGCCTGCAGGAACAGGCCGAGGCTGGGCACGCCGCCCCAGATGATCAGGATGAGTACCACGCAGTAGACGGCGAAGCCGACCGACTTGGCGCGGTTGCGCCGGTGGGGGGCACGCAGAGCGCGTAGCAGGGCGAGTGTCTCGTCGGTCCAGTCGTCGTCCGTCCAGGCCTCGACGGCGGGCTCGGCTTCCGGGTGAGCGGTGGTCACCGGGCACCCGCCGGGTCCGCGGCGGTGCGGGCCGCGAAATCCGCCGCCAGTACCTTGCGGGTCGCGCCCTGCTTCAGGATCCTGCCGTCCTCCAGTACCACCACCCGGTCGGCCACGTCCAGGGCGAGGTCGGTATGGTGGGTTACCAGCAACACCGCGACGCCGTCGGCCAGTTCGGCCTTGAGCAGATCGGCGAGGTGTCGGCGGGCGTCCGGGTCGAGCCGCTGCTCGGGCTCGTCCAGCAGCAGCAGATCGCGCGGGCGGACCAGCGCGCAGGCCAGCAGCAGGGACTGCATCTGTCCGGAGGAGAGGGCCGAGGGCAGCGCGTCGGCCCGTTCGGTGAGCATCCGGTCGGCCAGCACCTGGGAGACCCAGCCGGGCGCATCGGCGACCCCGTGCGCGACCGCGACCAGAAGCAGGTGCTCACGGACGGTCAGGTCGGGGTAGCAGGCGACGGTGTCGCCGACCACCGCCACCCGGGCCCGGACCCGGGGGTCGTTCTCGTCCATCGGGATGCCGTCGAAGAACACGGTGCCCTTGCTGGGTACGTCGCGTCCGGCCGCGACCCTGAGCAGGGTCGACTTGCCCGATCCGTTGTGTCCGAGCAGCGCCACGCACTCCCCGGCGGCCAGCGACAGGCTCACGGGGTGCAGCACCTCCCGCTCGCCGTACGAGCGGCTGACGCCGGTCAGCCGCAGCAGGGGCTCGCGGGCTGCGGCACGTGGTTCGGCGGCGTTCTTGGCCATGGGGGAGGGCGCCTCTCAACGGGGTGTCCGGCCACAGTACCGATCCGTCGGCGGCCACCCGGGCGAGGGTGGCGCCGGCCTGGATTCGGGAAGAACGTCGCGCGCCCGGCCTGGGAGGGGGCAGCGGAGCGTGGGGGCCGTCGGCGGTCCGCCGGGGTGCGGACAGGGCTGCCCACCACGCGATGCTCGGCACCGCCCACCTGCACAGCCTGTCCATCACTGGCTGAAGATCATGACGAGGCGGCCTTCAGGTGCCCGGAGGATCCGAGTACCACTCAGGGCCTGTCAAACGTCCACGAGTTGCCGTACCCGCCCAGCCAAAGGGTGTGCTTCCCGTCCTTCGCGACCCGGCTCGACAGCGCGAGGTGACACCTCTTGGGCTGCGCGAACCCGATCACCACCAGGTGCCCGGCATCCGTTTCGTAGGTGGCTTCCCAGGTACCGTCCGCCACTTCCCACAGGTCGTCCGTCGCCGGGGATTCCACGGAATCACGACAGGCGGAGGCCGGTATCACCGACAGGCCGAGCCGGCCGCCCTCCAGCAGGGCCAACCTGGCTCCGGCTGTCCCCTCGGCCGTCCACTGTCCGACCGGACTCGGCGGCGGGGCGGTGGTCACGCAGGACCGGAGCACGAAGAGGGCGGAGAACGCCAAAACGAACGCCAACACGACGGCCGGAACGGCCAACTGTGTGGATCTTGTCATGCCGGGACGGTAGCAGCGCAGGCCACCGGCGCCCGGGCTGCGCTTGCAGGAGGAGCCCCGCCGGAGGCGTCCGCAGGCCAGGGGCGCGGGAGCTGCGGCAGGTGGATCAAGGAGATCTCGTCGATGAAGCTGCCGGCGATCTGCGGGGGCTTGTCGACCGAGACATGGCGGAGGCCGGAGAGGGAGATCACGACGTCCGGTTTCCACGGTCCCTTCCTGAAGGTGATCTCCAGGAAGTCCTCCCCGGTGAAGACGTCGCCGACCACCAGCCGCTGTCCGCCACCCCCGCCCACGCCATCACCCTGCCGCGCCTGGCCCTCGCGCAGCACCTCGCGCCGTAACACCTCACGCCGTAGCAGCGGCGCCCGCCGCCGGGCCGACACGGACCTGCGGGCCCGGGAGGAGGCCGAGCAGGAGCGGAACGCCGAAGCTGAGGCCGCGGCCGCCGAGGCGAAGTGCGGCAGTTCCTGGTGGCGTCACTCCTGGGCCACGGGTTGCCGGACGCGCCGTCAGCGGTTCCGGCAGGTGGGGCAGGTGGCGTGGTGGCTCCGGTGCAGGGCGCGCAGGCGGGCGGTGCGCCGGGCCAGGCGCACGACCGAGCGCCGGGTGAAGGCGCAGGTCACCATGCCCGTCAGGACGACGTCCTCCCCGTCGTACAGGACAAGGGTGGCCGTGCCGGTGGGGATCGGGCTCCCGCCGCCTGCCGTTCCCTTCGTGACCATGCGTACCTGACACCAGGGCACGGGTTTGCTGCGCTCCAGGCCGCGATGCAGGACGCCCTGCGCGTCCGCCCGGACGCCCAGGCGCACGCTGCGGCAGACGCCGGCCGCGCTCACCAGGGTGATCACGATGTACAGCACCACGCCGAACGGATCCCGGACGAAAACCGCGAGCCCGCCCACCCCGATGAGGAGGAAGACCCCGATCGGCGTGGTCAGGACAGGCTGGTGGCGGAGGCGCGGCGGTTCGTCTGCGCCGCGTTGGGCGTGACGGAGGAACAGGCGGCGTTGGACGCGCCGGAGGTGGACGTCCACACCGACGGGTGGCTGCTGCGGTTCGCCGAGGGAGGTCTGCCGCTCTGCGAGCCGTACGGGGTCGGGGTGGTGTTCGAGGGGCTGCGGCCGGTGCGGGTGGAGGGCCTGAGCGAGGCGGAGGAGATCGAGGACTGATCGGTCCGGGCCTGCGGGGTCCCGGCCTGACAGCGCATCTGAGGGGCGTACCCAGATGATCCCCCGTCAATCCCCGGCGTCCGCTTTGCGATGAACAATACGTATTCGAACCAGCGTAGCGATCAAGCCAGTGTGTGCACATTCGGACAATCAAAAAAGAGGGTCGGAATTTCGTCCGTGCACAACTAGGCTCCTCGCGGTGCCGGGACAACTGTCCCGCCACGAAGGGGCCCTGACGGGCCCGGGGGAAAACGTGAGGGGTTATGTCCTACGCGACAAATCGGACAGGATCGCCGCAGGGGCGGCGGATCCGCAAGAAGCTCTCTGCTCTGATCGCACTCACTCTGGCCGCCACCGTGGCCGGCACGACCGTCGCCCACGCCCTGCCGTCCGAGGCCGGGCCGGCACCGCTGCCCGCGGACACCCGCGGCAAGGTCGTCGAGGCCTGGGAGCTGGGCGGCCTCTCGACCAAGGACGCCGCCGCGAAGGCGCTGCTCGGCACCGACGCGGACCTCACCAAGTTCCTCGGCGAGACCCTCGCCCGGGTCTCCGCCGAGGACGAGCGCTTCGCCGTCCTGAAGATGCTCAGCGACACCGGTGTCGGCGTCCGCGACGCCGCCATCAAGGCGCTGAACGGCACCGACGCCGACGTCCACGCGTTCGTCACGTCGGGCTGGCAGAACCCGATGAACGACGACCGCCGGGCGGCCGTCTTCTACGTGCTGAACAACAGCGAGGCGGGTGTCCAGTCGGCCGCCGCCAAGGCGCTGAACGACGGCACCCAGAAGGCGCTGGAAGACTTCCTGACCACGGGCCAGGCCAAGGCGCAGGAGGAGGACGACCGGTTCGCCGTCTTCGCCGCGCTCGGCCAGAACCCCGGGCCCGAGTTCACCAAGCAGGCCCAGCGGGCGCTCGCCGGGACGGCCCAGGATGTCCGCGCGTTCCTGGAGAACGGCCAGTACCTGGCCCGGACCCGGGACCAGGAGACGCTCTCGATCACCCAGCTCGCCCAGGCGGCCAAGGAGGCCGGCCAGCGTGCCAAGACCGAGACCGAGAACGCCAAGCAGGCCGGCGCCCGTGCCGAGGACGCCGCGGCCACGGCCAAGAAGGCGGCGCTGAGCGCCGCGGACGAGGCCTCCAAGGCCAAGGACGACGTCAACAAGGCGGGCGAGGCGGCCAACAAGGCCGCGCAGGCCGCCGAAGGCGCGGCCGCCGCCGCGGAGACGGCGATCTCCGCCTCGAACGCCGCCGTCGCCGCCGCGCGCACGGCCGCCTCGGCCGCTCAGTCGGCCGCCTCGGCCGCGGCCGCGGCCGAGCAGGCCGCCTCCAGGGCCTACCGCGCCGCCGCCTCGGCCGCGGGCAACCGGAACGAGGCCGACTCCGCCCGCGACGCCGCCCGGGGCGCCCGCGACGCCGCCAAGGGCGCCCGGGACGCCGCCAGCGCCGCCTCCGCGGCGGCCACCGCGAGCGCCGACGCGGGGCGCTCCGGTGCCGCCGCCGCCCGGGCCGCGAACGACGCCGCCAGCGCCGCCGAGGCGAGCGCCCAGGCCGGCAACTCGGCCGGCGCCGCCACCGCTCAGGCGGCCCGGGCCCGGGAGGCGGCCGGCAAGGCGCGTTCCGCGGCGAACCTGGCCACCGCGGCCTCGGGCCGCGCCGAGAGCCTCGCCACCGCGGCCGCCGCGCACGCCGCCGAGGCGAACAAGAAGGCCAACAGCGCCGCCGACCACGCCGACAAGGCGGCGGCAGCCGCCGAGCAGGCCGCCGCGGCGGCCGGCCAGTCGCAGGACTGGGCCAACGTGGCGACCGCCCACGCCAACGCCGCGATCGAGGCCGCGACCGCCGCGAACAGCGCGGTCACCGAGGCCCAGAGCACCGAGCAGCTGGCCCGTGAGGCCGAGGACGCCAAGCTGGAGGCCGACAAGCAGCAGGGGCTCAAGGAGGCCGCCGCCCTCGCCAAGGCGGAGGCAGCGGACCAGGCCAAGCTGACCAGCGACCAGACCTCGGCCGCCGCGCTCGACGCGGCCACCAAGGACCTGGTGCAGAAGGCCGCCGCCTCCGGCACCGACACGAAGACCGCGGCGGGCTTCGGCCGCAAGGCCGCCGTCAACCTGCTGGACACCGCGGGTTACTGGACCCGCGACGCCGCCCGCGCGGCGCTCGCCGACAACGACGACGGCGTGGTCGCCTGGGCGAAGAAGGAGTACCAGGACAGCCTCCGGCTGGACGACCGCGACAAGGTCGCCTACATGTCCACCATCGGCACCTCCACGCTCGCGGGGGCCGCCCAGCGGACACTGGAGAGCACGGACCCGACCGCCGTCCCGAAGTTCCTCTCCGGTGGCGCGCTGGACGTCCAGGCCGACGACCTCCGGTACACCATCTTCACCATGCTCAACGGAGCCGGGACCGCGGTCCAGCGGGACGGCGCCGCCGCACTGAGCAACGGCAGCGCCAAGGCGATGTCCGACTTCGTCCACACCGGCTACCAGCGCGCCGTGGCCGAGGACGACCGGGTGGCGATCTTCACCCTCCTGGGCAGCCAGGCCGGTCCCAACCTCAAGGCGGCGGCCGAGATCGCGCTCGCCGGGCCGGCCTGGATGCAGCACGACTTCGTGACCACCGTCCAGTACAAGGCGGCCGTGCTCGACTCGGACACCGACACCCACGTGTCCTCGGTCCTCGCGCTGATCGCCAACGCGGCGAAGGACGCGGTCACCGCCACCGAGAACGCCCAGCTGGCGTACCAGGTCGCGGCCAACGCCCGCAGTGCCTCCGCGGAGGCCAACGAGTGGGCGGACAAGGCCCAGGCATCGGCCCAGCAGGCCAAGGGCTACGCGGACGACGCGAAGGCCAAGGCCACGGCGGCGGACGCCTCGGCGAACGCCGCGGCCGCCTCCGCCCAGCAGGCCAAGTCCGCCGCCGCGACCGCGCAGAAGGCGAACCGCGCGGCCAACTACTCGCTCAACCAGGCGGTCGCCTCCGCCGACAAGGCCACCGCCTCGGCGGCCGGCGCCCGTGCCTCGGCCGCCAGCGCGGCGGCCTCGGCGACGGCTGCCGGCAAGAGCGCCTCCGAGGCCTCCGCGGCCGCCCGGGAGGCACGCACCATCGCGGCGGACAAGCGGGCCCAGGAGCAGGCGGCGGCCGCCGCCGCGGCGGCTCAGGCGGCCCGGGCCGCCGAGGCCGCGAACGTCAACCCGTCCAACAACCCGGCCAACGACAAGGTCAACGACACGGCGTCCGCCACCCCGCCCGGGGGCTCCGGCGGAAACGGCGGAAACGGTGGAACGGGCGGCGGCGACGGCAAGGAGGGCGTCCGCAACTTCGCCACGGAGATGGGGCACTACAGCACCGTCTGGGCGATGGCCGCGGTCGCTTCGCTCGTCCTTCCGCCGCCCCTCGGGGAGATCGGGTTCACCGTCTTCGGGGCCTTCTCCCTCGGCGCCGGTCTGCTCAGCGCCGGCGGGTTCCTCCTCTCCGACGGCTGGAACAGCAAGGCGTTCCTCGACGCGGCGACCAGCGCCGCCGTCGGCTGGGTCGGAGGCCCCTTCGGCAAGGCCTTCGGCAAGGTCGCCGCACCGGCCGTGAAGACCAGCATCAAGGGCGCCAAGGCAGTCGGCAAGAAGATCATCGAGGGTGGGGCCAACGCGGCCTCCGGCATCATCGGCCTCTTCACCTGGTGATCTCCTGAACCGTCCGGCGGTCTAGGCTGCCGGAGAGCGGTGAGTCAATCCGAACGGGACCGTGGGGCCGCGTCCGACGCGGCCCCACGGTCGACAAGGGGTGGACATGTACGAACTCGACCTCAGCACGACCTCCTGGTGGCTGATCGCGGTCCTGTGCGCGGCCGTCAACCTCGCGCTGCTGGTGCCTTCGATGCCGACGCGCGCGACCCGGATCCGCGTTTCGTTCATGCCGGTGGTCATCGCGACGTTCGCCTTCGTCGCCTCGGTCGCCAAGCCCGACTACTCGACCCAACTGTTGCTCTCGATGTACTCGATCGCCTGCCTGCTGGTTCCCGGGAGCCTGCTCGGGTTCCGCAGGAAGATGGCGCGGATGGTCCTGGAACGCCCCGAGGACGGCAGCCTGCCGCCGGAGCACTACGGCCTCGCCCAGGAAGCCATGATCCGTTTCACCGTCGCGGCGGTCGCGATGGGCGGCCTCATGTACCTGTTCAAGCCGTAACCGCCCGGCAAGGGGCCGTTCGGAATATCACCCCGCCCATAGAGTTCGTATACGTATCTGCGGTTCGACAATTCTCCTCCCGGCCGGCTGAACGATCTTCCGGAACATCATCCGTTCGTGATAGCAATGCTTCCGGTAACGGCCGCCGAGCCATTCACGCAGATGCCGTGAACCACCGAAACCGAAACTTTCCAGGGGGGATTCCCATGCGCTCCATTCCCAAGCTGCTCGTCGCCGGTGCGGTCGCCGGCTCCGTCGCGCTCACCGGTGTCGCGGTCGCCAACGCGGCGACCGGCGTTCCGGCCGGCTCCGCGGTCGTCACCGCCGACGACACCCCGCCGCCGGCCGTCGAGGACTTCGTCTACCCGGACGCCGACAAGATCTTCACGGACCGCGGCATCAGGCTCATCACCGGGGACGGCCACATGGTCCTCGTCGACTGCCCCAGCCCCGGCACCACCAAGCCGGGGGTTCTGCTGATCGACACCCGCGGCATGACCGACCGGGACACGATCGGCCACGGCAAGTTCTGCTTCCAGATCACCGGGAACAGCGCCTCCATCAAGCTGGAGCTGCCGAACGTCTACGGCATCACAACCCCCGACTACGCGGTGACGGCCCACATGGTCACCGGCACCGGTGACCAGACCGAGGAGAAGACCTTCGCGCTGCAGCGGAACAAGCCGAACCCGGTCGGCGAGGCCACCGACCCGCAGCGCCGCCCGTACACGCTGCTGGACCTCACCGCCGTCAAGTGACGCCCCCGGGCCCCGCCGCGCGACCGCGGCGGGCCCGCGCCGTCCTGCCCCGACATCAGTTCCGGCCCTGCCCTGACACCGGGAGACACCTCGTGCTTCGCACCCGTTCACGCACCGCGTGGATGACCGGCCTGCTCGCCTCGGCCGCCGTCGTCGGCGGAATGCTCACCGGCGGAACGGCCAACGCCGTCGTCGGCGACACCGTGCCCACCAACTTCCACACGTACACCACCAAGCTCGACATCGGCAACGGCCAGCGCAGCTGCACCGGTTCGCTCGTCGACCCGTACTGGGTGCTGACGGCGAGCAGCTGTTTCGCCGACAACCCGGCCCAGCCGCTGGCGCTCGCCGCCGGTGCGCCCAAGCTGAGGACCGTCGCCACCGTCGGCCGCACCGACCTGACGACCACCAACACCGGCCACGTCACCGAGGTCACCGAGCTGGTCCCCCGGGCCGACCGCGACCTGGTGCTGGCCCGCCTCGCCAAGCCCGCCCAGGGCATCCCCACCGTCCCGCTCGGCGCCGCGCCGGTCGCCGGGGAGACCCTGACGGTCAACGGCTACGGCCGCACCAAGGACGAGTGGTCGCCGCTCGCCCTGCACAACGGCCAGTTCACCGTGCAGTCCTCGACCGCCACCACCCTCGCCGTCACCGGGAAGACCGCGGGCCGCGACAGCATCTGCAAGGGTGACGCCGGCGGCCCGGCGGTGCGGATGGTCAACGGCCGGGCGGAGATCGTCGCCGTCAACAGTACCTCCTGGCAGGGCGGCTGCTTCGGCACCACCGAGACCAGGACCGGCGCGGTGGAGACCCGGGTCGACGACCTCGCCGGCTGGCTGCTGGACACCCGGCTGCACACCGCCTCGCTGGTCAACAACCTGAGCGGCCTGTGCGCGTACGTGCCGTGGCAGACCCCCGAGTGGGGCGCGCCGGTGATCCAGATCGGCTGCGACAAGCAGTTCATCGACCAGGTCTGGGACTTCCAGAAGACCCCGGCCGGCACCTACCAGATCCGCAACACCTACTCCGGCAAGTGCCTGCTGGCCCCCCACCAGACCCCGGACAACGGCGGCCCGATCGTGCAGGCCGACTGCGACCCGCAGTACCCGGACCAGGTCTGGAAGCTGGAGAAGGTCGACGGCGGCTACCAGATCCGCAACACCTTCTCCGACCGGTGCGCGATCGCCTGGTCGGGCGACAACGCGCCCGGGTCGAAGCTGACCCAGTACGACTGCATCCCGCAGTTCGCGGACCAGGTCTGGTCGATCTGACGGACGGACGGGTCGGCGGCGTCGACGGCGGGTGACGCCGGCGGCGGATGACGAGTGACAGCGAAGGGTGTGCGGCCGCCACGGCGGCCACACACCCTTCCGTCGTTGCGCGGGAGGGGCTCTGTCTTGCACCGCGCGGGGGTTGTCGGTGGACCTGCTGTCGCGGCCGGGCGGCTGGCGGGAGACGTGCCGGCAGATGGCGGACTCCAGTCCGCAGGGCCGCAAGGCGTTGGCGGCGGCGCTGGACGAGCTGAGGGTGTGGGGGTACTGCCGAGTGGAGGACCTGGTGAAAGTACCCTCCCCGGCTGACCGTCACCAACACCTCGACGACCACTTCATCGAGCGTGTCCTGGTCGACAGCTCGAGGGAGGGCGGAGGAGTGGACGTCTTCCTCCGCTACGGACCGGGTCGTCCCGACGCGGTGATCTCGCTCACCGGCATCCTGCACTTCGCTGCCGGGCCCTTCCTGGAGATGGATGGCGCCTTCACCGACGAGATCTCCCTGAACCTCATCGCTTCGGCACGTCCCGACTGGCCGGATGACCATCGCGCCGCCACCCCCGCTGCTTGCGCTTCCCGCCCCCACGCCGCTCCCTCCCCTTCCCTCGGCACTGCCTCTGCTGCCGCCACTCCCGTCGCTTTCACCGCCGGAGTTCCGGCTGCTCCTGGTGCTGCTTGTGCGTGCGGTGGCGGGCAGGGAGTCGCAGTCGATCAGACCGGCGCGTCCGGCGAGCTGGGCGCCCGCGGTGCCGGTGAACAGCGCGGTGGCGGTGACATCGATACCCGCGTACACGAATGTCGCCGAGATCCGCTCGGTGAGGTCTTTGAGGAAGCCGGCGGCCTCGGCGCCGGTGCTGGTGCGCGGGTTGAGGCGGTGGATCTCGTCGATCGTCACCAGCCGTACGCCGACCGTGTTGTAGGTGTGGCACACGGAGGCGGCGATCTGGGCCTGGGTCGTGCGGGCGGAGACGGGGACGCCGAGGTAGCGGGCGAACTCGAGCGGGGAGATCTGACGGGCGATGAACGTGCGCCGTGAGGTGGCGCTGGTTCGAGCGAAGAGCTGCCGGATCACCCGGGCGGCGCACGGTCGGCCGGGGTCCGGGGCGGTCCTCAGCCCAGGCGGGCGGTGGATTGGCGCTCGTGCAGCGTCGCGGGCACGATCCTCGGTGCCGCCGATCCCGACTCACCGGCCAGGCGTTCGAGCAGGAGCTCCATGGCGAGTCTGCCGGTGGCCTCGGGGGAGAGGTCGAGGGCGGTGATGCCAGGAGTGGCGAACCGGGTCTGCTCGCTGTCCGATCCCGCGGCGATGAGAAGACGACCGGGAATGTCCCAGCCGAGGGCGATCGCGGTGCGCGCGATGCTGGCGGCGTGGCGGCCGGTGCTGGCGAAGACGGCGTCCGGGGGGTTCGGGCGGGACAGCAGCAGCCCGCCGACCTCAGCGCCGGCCGTCTCCCCGCGCTTCTCGGGGACCCGCTCCAGGATCGGCTCCTGGCCGTGCTCGTGGGCCCATGACAGGTACGCCTCGACCGTGTCGTGGTTCCAGGCGTTGTCATCCGTGCCCGCGACGACGGCGACCCGGCGGGCGCCGCGTTCGAAGAGCAGGTCGAGCACGCGCCGGGTCTCGGCACGGCTGTCCGTGTCGGTCCACCAGATGTGTTCGGGCCGGGCGGGGTCACGGCCGGTGGAGACCACGGGCAGCCCCCGGTCGAGCAGCTCGGCCAGGACCGGGTCGCCGACGAACGGGTCGACGACGATACCGCCGTCCAGGTTCATGGCGGCGGGTACGGATCTGCGCGTGAGGTCGGGGACGAGCATGAGTCCGAAGCCGTGGTCGAGCGCTGCGGTCGCGGCGGCTCCGGCCAGCCGGACGAAGTAGTCCACGCCCTGCAGCGTGTAACCGATGGCGTCCAGCGGGCGGATGGCCAGCGCGATCACCCCCGTACGGCCGCCGCGCAGGCTCTGGGCGATGGGGTTGGCCTGGTAGCGCAGCTCGGCGGCGGTGCGCAGGATGCGCTCACGCGTCGCCGCCGCCACCGCGCCCTTTCCGTTGAGCACGTGCGAGACGGTGGTCGCCGACACACCGGCCGCCCGCGCTACGTCGCGGATCGTCACTCTCCCCGACGGAGCCATCACGCCTTGTCCAGCCTTTCCGGATGTTGGCAAAAAGATATCACCAAAACGATTGACCAAAACGTTTTGGTAGGTGACTCTACCAGTCTGAGTTGTCCACTCCCGCTGGATGCGAACCCTCACGTGCGCCCGTCGTGGCGCCGCCGCATGCCCCGGGGACAGGCCAGGAAGGACTGGAAGTGCGCAAGAGAGCGTTTGTCGCCGTCGCAATCGCGAGCGTGATCTCGCTGGCCGGGTGCGGAAAACCGGCGCAGTCATCGAGCGCTGACCAGAGCGCTGGCGCGGGGAAGCGCGTCGACACCCCCGCCTCCAAGGCCGACGTGGACCGGGTGACCTGGAACATGCCCTACGGCGAGCCCACCTCGCTGGACCCGCTCAAGTCCTACAACTACCCGGAGAACGAGGTCCTCTCGAACCTCTGCGAAAGCCTGATGCGGATCAACCCCGACTTCTCGATCACCCCGGGACTGGCCGAGTCGGCGGAGCACCCCACGCCCACCACCTGGGTGTACAACCTCCGCAAGGGCGTGACGTTCTGGGACGGCCAGGAGATGACGGCCGACGACGTCGTCTTCAGCCTGAAGCGCCACCTGGACCCCGCGGAGGGCTCCTTCTGGGCCGGGGACATACTCACCGGCAACATCGCGAGCATCGAGAAGACCGGCGACCTGCAGGTCACCGTCACCCTCAAGACGCCGGACGTCGTCATCAACGACTACATGGCGACACCGCTGGGCGCCGTCACCCAGGCCGCGTTCACCCAGCAGGCCGGCGCCAAGTTCGGCACCCCGGACAAAGGCGTCATGTGCACGGGCCCCTTCGAGCTCAAGTCGTGGGAGAAGGGCTCCCGAATCAAGCTGGCGCGCAACGACGCGTACTGGAACCAGGCGCTCAAGGCGAAGGCCAAGGAGTTCGACTTCCGCTTCATCACGGACCCGGCCACCCTCACCAACGCGCTGAAGACCGGCGAGATCGACGGCTCGTACGACGTGCCGACCGACGCCGTCGACCAGCTGTCCAACGCCACCAACGGCACCCTCTACCTGGGCAAGTCCATGCAGATGGTGGCCATCATCGGCACCGGCGAGGGCCCCTTCGCCGATCCGCGACTGCGTACCGCCCTGCTAATGGCCACCGACCGGGAGGCCATCGGGAGGACCGTCTTCGCCGGCACCGCCGCGCCCCTGCGCTCCGTGGTGCCTCCGGGCAGCTACTCCTACGCGTCCGCGGTGTACGAGGCGGCCTATGACAAGCTGCTGCCCACCACGGTCGACATCGAGGGCGCCAGGAAGCTGGTCGAGGAGGCCGGCAAGCCCAGCGGGCCGATCACCATCGCCTACCCCAGCGAGCGGACCGTCTACGAGGACCTCCTCGCCGAGGTGCAGAGCGCCGGCAAGAAGATCGGCCTGGACATCCAGCCCAAGGGCGTGCCGAGCGCGCGGTACGGCGCCTTCTTCTCCGACGCGCAGGCCCGCAAGGGCTACTCGGGCTTCATGACCACGAACTACTCCGACGTGCCCGAGCCGCTGGCCTTCCTGCGCAACCACATCGACCCCGGTTCCCCCGAGAACTACGACAAGTTCTCCGACCCCGAGATCACCGCGCTGCTGGGCCAGGCCTCCGCGGAGAGCGACGACACCAAGCGAGCCGAACTCACCGCCCAGATCGAGACGAGGTACATGGCCAAGACCCCGTGGCTGCCCATGGTCGCCCCCTCGACCCGGCTGTTCATGAACAACAAGGTCACCGGAGCACCCGCCTCCTTCGTCTACCTGTACTACCCGTGGGCCGCATCCGTGGGCTCGGCCAAGTGAGCCGGTAGCACGCGGCACCCACCAACCCCACCCGCCCACGGCCCACGCCCTCACCACGCTCCGCCGGGGGCGCGGCGGCCCACGCCCGGCCGCGCCCCCGCGAACTCCCCCCACAGGAACAGCCCATGCTCGGATTCCTCGTCCGACGCCTGCTCGGGCTGGCCGCGACCCTGATCGTCGCCAGCTTCCTCATCTTCGGTGCGCTCTACCTCGCACCGGGCAGGCCGGAGACCTTCCTCACCCAGGGGCGCTCGATCAGCCCCGAGACACTCGCCTCGATCCGCACCCAGTACCACCTCGACGACCCGCTGCCGGTGCGCTACTGGGACTGGATCACCGGAGTGGCCCGCGGCGACCTCGGCGAGTCCCTGGTGTTCCGCCAGGACGTGGCGAGCCTGCTCGCCCCGCGTGTCGGCTCCACCCTGCTGCTCACGCTGTACGCCGCCGTGCTCATCGTCGTGTTCGGCGTGCTGGTCGGCATGGTCTCCGGGCTCCGCGGCGGCCGGCTCGACACGGTGGCACTGATCGTCACCAGCACGGGCTTCGCCGTTCCCACGTTCTTCGCCGCGCTGCTGCTCATGGACCTGTTCTCCGTGCGACTCGGCTGGTTCCCCGTGTTCGGTTCCGGTGAGGGCTTGACGGACCGGCTCTGGCACCTCACCCTGCCCGCGATCGCGCTCGCCATCCCCTCGGGCGCGGTGGTCGCCCGCATCACCCGGACCGCGATCACGGAGGAGAAGGACTCCGAGCACGTCACCACCGCGATCGGCCGCGGACTCCCGCGCTTGCTGGTGGTCCGGCGGCACGTGCTGCGCAACGCACTCCTGCCGGTGACCACGATCGTGGGCGTCAACATCGCGGCCCTGATCGCCGGCGCGACCGTGGTCGAGAAGGCCTTCGCCCTCGATGGTCTCGGCTCCGCGCTGGTCGACGCGGTCAACCAGAAGGACTTCGCCGTCGTCCAGGCCATCGCGCTCGCGCTGGTGGTCGCGTTCGGCCTGGTCAACCTGGCCGTGGACGTGCTCTACGCATGGCTGGACCCGCGGTTCAAGCTGGGAGGGAAGCGCTCATGAGCGACAGCGTCAACGCCTCGGGCACGGCCACCGCGGCCACCGCGGGAAAGGCCGCCCGACCCGCGAGCCCCACCAAGGGCCGGAACCCGATCGGACGCCTTGTCGGGCGCGTCGGGATCGCCGGCACCATAGCCGCCGCCATCATCGCCCTGCTGGCCCTCGTCGCGATCCTCGCCCCCTGGATCGCCCCCTACGACCCGCTGCAGGTCGACCTCGCCGCCACCTACCAGTCCTCCAGCGCGGAGCACCTGCTCGGCACCGACAACTCCGGCCGTGACCTGCTCTCCCGGTTGATCTGGGGCGCCCGGACCAGCCTTCTGGGCCCGTTCGTCGTCGTCACGGTCACCGCAACACTCGGCACCGCACTGGCGCTGGCCGCAGCCTGGTTCGGCGGCCGCGTCGACGACCTGATCTCCCGCCTGCTCGACCTGCTGTTCGCCTTCCCCAGCCTGCTGCTGGCCATCATCGTCATCGCGCTCTACGACCGCGGGCTGCTCCAGGCGTCCCTGGCGCTCGCGGTGGGCTTCACCCCGTACACCGCACGGGTACTGCGCAGCGTGTCCCTGCGCGAACGCATGCTGCCCTACATCGCCTCCGGAGAGATCCAGGGCTTCTCGGGCTTCGTCATCTGCCTGCGGCAGATCCTGCCCAACATCACCCCCCAGATCCTCACCGGTGCCACCATCAACTTCGGATCCGCCATGATCGAACTCGCCGCGATCTCCTTCCTCGGCCTCGGCGTCCAGCCGCCCGCGGCCGACTGGGGCCTGATGGTCTCCAGCGGCCAGGCCTCCCTGGTCAAGGGCTTCCCCCAGCAGTCCCTGTACGCGGGCCTGATGATCGTCATCACCGTCGCGGCGTTCAGCGTGCTGGGCGAACGCCTCGGCGGACGCAAGGCAGGAGGCCGCGCATGAGCCCCCTGCTGCGCCTGGACGCCCTTCACGTGACACTGAACGTCGACGGCGAGCGACGCCCCGTGCTGCACGACGTCTCGCTCGACGTCGGCGCGGGCGAGGCCGTCGGCCTGGTCGGCGAGTCCGGTTCCGGCAAGTCGATGACGGTGCGCTCGATCCTGCGCGTGCTCCCCCACGGGGCCGAGACCTCGGGACGCATCGACTTCGACGGCACCGACATCCTGTCCATGCCGGCCAAGGACCTGCGGCGGCTGCGCTCCCACGAGGTCGCGGTGATCCACCAGGACCCGCGTGCCGCCATCAACCCCGTGTCGACCGTGGGCGACTTCCTGGTGGAAGCGCTGGTCGCCAACCATCAGGAAAGCCCGCGGCAGGCACGCGCCCGCGTCCAGGACATCCTGTCCGACGTCGGCATCCCCGACGCCTCGCGCCGGATGCGCCAGTACCCGCACGAACTGTCCGGCGGGCTGCTCCAACGCGTCGTGATCGCGGCCGCGATCGCCGTCCGCCCCCGGATGATCCTCGCGGACGAGCCCACCACCGCGCTGGACGTCACCACCCAGTCCGAGGTGATGGGCATCCTGGACGAGATGCGCCGGGAACACGGCCTCGCCATGCTGTTCATCACCCACGACCTGGAGCTGGCCGGTGCGGTGTGCGACCGCATCGCGGTCATGTACGCGGGCTCGATCGTCGAGGAGAGCAGGCCGCAGGCGCTCGAAGACCACCCCCGACACCCCTACAGCCGGCTCCTGCTGGACTCCCGGCCGCGCATCGACCAGGCCGCAGACCGCCTGGAAGTGATCCCGGGACGGCCGATCTCGGCCTTCGAGGTCGGTCCCGGCTGCGCCCTGGCCCCACGCTGTCCCTACGCCGAGCCGCAGTGCACGGCCACCGTCCCGGCCCTGCGGCCGGCCGGCGAGGGGCGGGTCAGGTGCCTGCGCAGCGAAGAGATCGAGCCCGTTCTGCGACGTTCCGGCACGGAGGTGCGCGATGTCTGACCACACTCCCGTCGTGGAAGCGACCGAGCTGCGCAAGGTGTTCCGCGTCCGCCGCCCCGACGGCCGGGGCTCCGCCGACTTCACCGCCGTGGACGGCGTCGGCTTCCAGGTCCGGGCCGGGGGAGCGCTCGCGATCGTGGGGGAGTCCGGCTCCGGCAAGTCCACGGTCGCCCGGATGCTGGTCGGCCTGGAGACCCCGACATCCGGCAGCATCACCGTCCTCGGCCGCTCCCGCACCGCGAAACGCGCCGGGACGGCCGAACGGCGCCGGCGCGGGCGCGAGATCCAGATGGTCTTCCAGGACCCGTACGGATCCCTCAACCGGCGCAGGTCGGTCCGCGACGCCCTGGGCGAGGTGATCGACCTGCACTTCAAGCCCTCCCGCGGCGAGCGCGAGGAGCGGATCGCCCGGCTGCTGGAGGACGTCGGCCTCGACGAACGGCAGTCCCGCGCACTGCCCTCCGCGTTGTCGGGCGGACAGCGGCAGCGGGTCGCCATCGCCCGTGCCCTGGCCGCCGAACCGAAGGTCCTGGTGCTGGACGAAGCGGTCGCCGCGCTGGACGTGTCGATCCAGGCGCAGATCCTCAACCTGCTGGCCGACATCCGCGAACGCACCGGCCTCACCTACCTGTTCATCAGCCACGATCTGTCCGTCGTACGGCAGATCAGCGAGGAGGCGATCGTCATGCGCAAGGGCCGGATCGTGGAATCCGGCCCCACCGCCCGCATCCTCGACGACCCGCAGCATCCGTACACCCGGATGCTGCGCCGATCCGTGCCCGGCCCCGGCTGGAAGCCGCGGCGAATGAGCCAGGACGAGCGCCGGGCGCTCGCCATGGAGGAGACATGGTGACCACCCCTACGGTTTTCCGGTCGGCCAAGGCCGCCCCCGGCGATCGCGGGCAGCAGCTGGGCAAGGCCTTCCCGGAACGCATCGGGCAGGCCAGCGCCTTCTACGACCAGCTCTTCGCCGCCGCGGGCGCCACGCCCGAGGACGTCACCGACTGGAGCCTTCGGGCCTTCGAGCACATCAGCACCTGGGCCCCGGAACTGGCCGAGGAGATCGACGGCATGGCACTCGGCGCGGGCCTGCCCCTGTGGCGGATCGCCGCGCTCAACGCCCGAACGGAGATCCTCGGCCGTTTCGGCCGGACGCAGCACCCGGAGTGCTCCACGGTCGTGTACGCGCCGGCCGACGGACGCCCGCCGGTCACCGCGCAGACCTGGGACTGGCACGACGGCATGCGCGACGGCTGGTTCGTCTGGACCATCGAGCACCCGGACGGCCGGGTCGTGCACGCGGTGACGGAGTTCGGCATCGTCGGCAAGATCGGTGTCAACACGGCGGGCCTGGGCCTGCACTTCAACATCCTCGGCCACACCTCCGACAAGTCGCTCGTGCCGACCGGCTCGTGGATACCGGTACACGTCCTGGCGCGACGCATACTCGACACCTGCACCAGCGTGTCCGAGGCCGTCGAACTGGCCGCCGCCACACCGGTGGCGGCCTCCAGCTCACTGACGCTCGTCGACCACGCGCAAAGGCGGAGCACCGCCGCGGCGATCGAACTCAGTCCGGCCGGCTCGGTACTGCTACGCCCACGCGAAGACGGCTTCCTGCTGCGGACCAACCACTTCGTCGACCGGGCACTGGCCGGTGGCGAGGCCATGGGAGTCGAGGACCCGAGCACGTACCGGCGGATGGACGTCCTGCGGGAGCACACGGCGACCCTCACCGGACCGGACAGGGAGGACCTCGTCAAGGCCCTCACCTGCCACGCGGACGAGGGTGCGGAGCTGTGCTGCCACGCCCAGCCGGACTCGGCGCTCGGCAAGCGCTGGGAGACGCTCGCCACCGTGTCCCTCGACATCGCCGGGGGAGGACTCGTCGCCCACGCGGGCGGACCCTGCACCTTCCACCTCGCGTCCCGGGCCGAGGTGGCCTGACGCGACACCGGGGGCGGGCCCTGCCAGGTCCCGCCCCCACCGGCGGTCATCTGCTCTCGGTGGCTTCCCTGCCGTCGGTCAGCCCCGGGATCATCCCGGAGAACACGGACCGCAGCCCCCTTCGGCCTGCCGAAGGGTTCTTCCTGTTCGATGACGACGTAGTGAATGCGGAGTTGATCTCAGTTCACCTGACGATCACGCAACCGCACGAGATCGGCATGTACGCCGGGGTGTTCCGCAAAAACTGGAACAGACCGCTTCCAGGGCTCTGAACTGGGGTTCTTTGCTTGACAGCGGCGATGTATGGCGTTCGGCCTGCTCTTCTTCGGAAACTGGGACGAGCATCAGAAGCCCCGGGACGATCTATAGGGGAGCGGGGGAGGTCGCACCCCGCAGGGTGCGGCCCCCCACGTGCTGCTGACCGGCATCACCGCTGCTCGACCCGGTCCTTCCTGACGCTGCGCAAGCTGACCACCGGCCGGGTGACGAAGTACGCGGCGACCAGCACGGCCTGGCGCGGCCGGCCCCCGACGGCCCACCGCCCGCCGAACCGCACCTGCCGCTCGGCCCAGCCACCCAGCCCACTCCACACCGTGTTCGGCGAGCTGCGCGAGCTGGCCCGGGGTCAGCTTCACCCGGCGAGCCTTCTGGTTGTTGAGCCAGGTGCCCAGGACGAAGTGCGACACCACCGCCTGCTCCTCACCGCCGGGGCCGGCCTCCACGGTCTCCAGCGGCTCCTTGTGCGGGCGCTTGACGGCTGCGTGCCCTTCCCGCCCGACGAACTGCGCCAGCGCCGCCAGGCCCTGGGCGAACCGGTCGACGCGGGAGACCGCCGGCTTCGCCTCCGTGGCGGCCTTGGCGGCCACCAGCTCCTGGTCCTCCTCGATGCCGACCGCTGACAGCAGGTCCCGCTGGTCCTCCTCCGGGCCGGGCCAGCCGGCCCGCTGCGCCTGCACCCAGCGGCCGAGCTGCTCACCCTCGTACACCGGGTCCGTGGCAGGGGCCGGCGGGTCGTCCGGCGGGTCAGTGGACAGCGGCGGCACTCCTTCATCCGTAGTGGCGGACACGATACGAAGGCGCTGGTGACGCGGAATCGGGAGCCCTCGTACGGCGGGCGCCGTGTTGTGGGCAGCGCTGGTAACCAAGGCGCGGGCGACTTCCGCCCTGGACAGGACGGTCAGCGGATCGGCGCTCGCTGGCTCCGCCTCGGCCCATTCCCACAGGGCCCGGATGCCGGTGGCGCGGTCGGACAGGTACTGCACCCGGTGGTCCTTGAGCGCCCAGTCGTCGCCACCTACGGCTCCAGCCGGGGGTCGTCGATGTCCACGGTGGCGATCCCGGGCGGATACAGCTCCGGACGGGCCGTCAGGATCAGGTGCTGCAGCGGACGCACCGGGGTGGGCAGGCTCGTGGCGATGGCATGGGCCAGATCCGGGCCCCCGTACCCGTCGCGGACCACGGTCGCCACCACCACTGCGGTACTCGCATCCAGCGGCTCGAACTCGAGCGCGGGCAGCGCCATGACCGCGTGCGCGGCACCCTCGCCCTTCACCTCGGCCTCGACCACGCACAGCACCGGAACCAGCAGATGCTGGAACGGACTCTGCAGAGCGGAGTCCACGATCCGATGCAGGCGCGGATGACCGGCGGCCAGCGCGGACAGGGCGCTGGAATCCAGAATGATCACGCGCTGCGCCTCGGGGCGACCTTGGCACGCGCATCCGCCGCGGCGATGTCGTAGACCCGCTGCAGCAGGTTCGGGCCCTCGTCCAGCTCCGTGTCGGTGAGCGTCATCCCGAAGTGCTCCCGCAGCAGCCGACGGCCCTCGGCAACGCGCTCCGCGATCTGCTCCGCGGTGGGCTGCGCCTCCACCAGCAGGGCCACCTGGGCGCCAATCGTGGTGCCGCGGGCCGCCGCGAGAGCGGCCAGCCGGTCACGCGTATCAGGGGAAACCTTGATCGTCGCATCAGCCATACCGCGATCGTACACCGCTGGTACACCGCTGGTGTACCGACCTGCCCGGACTCGGAAAAGCCCAGGCCCGCGCCGACGGCAAGCTGACCGGCCGCACGATGGGACACCTCACCCCACCACCGCGCCTGCCCGGCCCCGCCGCTTCATACGGTCGACAGGGACCGGGACCACGAGCACGAAGGGCAGGCCGTACGGGACCTCCCGCAACGCGCCCCGCGGCGGCACCGAGCCCGACGCGGCGGGCGGGGCCGGCACTCCCTGACCGACGCCCCGGACAACCCCGACAACCGCGCCGCCTGCAACCAACGCCAGAAGGCCCGGGAGAAGAAGGCCCGCCAGGTCCACCGCGAGCTGATGGAGACCCTGGCCTGCGCCGACTGCGGGAACGTGCCGACCCAGGAGAGCACCGAGGAGTACGGCCCCAAGGGACCACAGAAGTGGACCCGCCGCCCGGGTGGCCGCTGCTGGTCCTGCCACGAGAAGGACCAGGAACACACGGAACGGCTGGAACGGGAGGCCGAAGAGCAGCTGGAGGCGGCCCGCGCGGCCAACGCGCGGCTGCGCCCGTGCTGGACGTGCCGGGGTTCGATCGGCGGGAAGGAGGGGCCGTGGCTGGAGCTGACCGAGAAGGCCGGCCCTGACCGGCTGGAGTGCCCGCAGTGCGTCAGCGACCGGGAGACGAAGGGGCTGGGGCCGCTGGTGCTGCCCGCCCCGACCCGGCGGGAGCTGATGGCCGCCCGTATCTCGGCCCCCGCCGACCGGTGGTGGGAGGCCCGGGTGCGGCACGCCAAGCTCTACCCGCCCAAGGGCCGCACCGCCTGAACCCCGGAGCCCGGGGCCTGTCGCGTGGGGCGCTGTCGGGTGCTGCGACCTGCACGGACGGGCCCCTTCTCCTGTAGCCGATCCGGGCGCGACAGCCCCCCGTGACAACCTCCGGACGCGACGCGCGGTGCAACACGCAACCCGCGTCGCACCGCGCACTGCTCGGCCCGGACCGCGTCCGGCGCCGGCCTCCACCAGGCCGTCGAACCAGGCGGGGGCCTGCTCGCGGGAGCGGGGGCCATCACTGCCTGCGCCTGCGGCTGGCCTTGCTCCGGGGAGAGTCTGTCCGATCGGGCAGCCTCGCCCGGTAGGCGGGGCAGTTTCTGACGGACCCACAGATGTGCCGGCAAAGGCGTTGGTACGTTCTCGATGAAAGGTCTAGACAAGTCAATCACCGTTCAGCGAGGGGAATTTCGTTGCGTCGCTCTGCTTCTGCCGCTCTGTCCACAGCTGTGTCCATCACGTTGCTCTCGGGAATCTGGGCCGCTTCGCCGGCCCAGGCAGCCACCTCGGGGACGACGCCCACCGCCTACACCGGGACGGTGTTCCTCAACTCCACCGGGACCGTCGACAGCAACGGGTTCGTGACCCTCTCGGGTACGTACCGCTGCTCCGCGCCCGTCCCCGCCCCCGCCCCCTCCCCCTTCGGTCCTCGCGTGGTCCGCCTCCACAGTTCGGCGTGGGGGCCTGGTCGCGCCGAGCCGGCCGTCTGCGACGGTGCCGAACACACGTGGGTGCACCGTGACAGGCCCCTCAGGGTGCCCCTGGTGACAGTCGAACAGATCCAGTCCGTTGCGGAACTGGAGCTGTGGGAATCGACGGGCTGGCCGGTCATCACAATCACCCCCCTCTCGATCGATCGGAAGATCGTCGATCTGCAGGCTGCTGCGGGCTGACGCAGGGCCCGTCGGCATGCGGGACGGACTTGGGCCTGTCGTGATGTCACCAGTGGCGGCCTGGTGACGGAACGTCGGTCGGCCGAGGGCGGCGACCGACTCGTGGGGCGGCGGCTCGTCCGGGGACGGCTGGCGCGAGTACGACGATTCCGTGCCCGTCCTCGCCACCACCCTGGACCTCCTGGCCGAGCCCGGCCCGCTCGGCCCCGTCTGGTGGCGCTACGGCCGCCAAGGCCGGCACTCCCTGACCGACGCCCTCGACAACCCCGACGGAGACCGGCTGCTCGAAGCCGAGCAGACCGCCCATGCCCAAGCCCGGGAGAAGGAGTGGCGGCAGGCGGAGCGCGAGCGGCGCCGTCCGGCCTGCACCCGCTGCCGGGCGAAGTTCTCCGACGAGCGGTGGGCCGAGCACGAGCGGGCCGATACCTGGGGCGACGACGGCTTGTGCGCCGACTGCCGCCGGGCCGACGCCGACCAGCGGGCCCGGGAGGCCGCCGAGCACCACCAGGCCGCCGCCGAGGCCGCGGCCGCCGGCGCCTGGTGGCGTCGGTCCTGACCCGGCCCCGCCTCGGGTGCAAGCCGCTGAGCTGCACCGGTGAGTTTCGCCTCGGGGCGGTGAGTTCCGCCCCGAGGCGCCGGTGAGATTCGCGCGCCCGGGCGGCCGGACCCTGGTGAGTTTCGCCCCCGTCGCCCGGTGAGTTTCGGATGTCGGCGCAGGTCAGCGGCTGGTTGGAGCGGAATCGGGGATGGGCCGTCCGGGTGGTTGCGGGGTTCGGCACCGCGGCGCGGTGGGCAGAGCCTCCGGCATGACGACACCCATGACCAGGCGCCGCCGTTGCCGCCGTCCGGCCTCGCCCACCGTGCCCGCTCCCGCCGTCCCGGTCCGCGTCGTGAGGCCGCCGGCCCCGGCCCGGCCGCGCGGCGGCGGGTGCTGCCGGACCTGGTCCAGCGAACACCTCGCCCAAGGCGGCCTGGTCGTCCGCACGACCTGGCACGAACCCGCCTGCCCGACGTGGGCCCGGCGCTGAGCGCCGATGGCGGGGAGGGTCGCCGGATGCACGACCAGCCTGCCGAACCCGACTCCACGGACCCCGTCGCTGCGGCCGGCGACCGCCGGGCGTTGTGGGGCCGGACGGTCGCGGCTCTCGCGGCCGCGGGCATCGACGTCGTCCAGGCCGGGGACGGCCGCCCCGGCGCGGTGCTGGAGCTCGGCCCGCGCGGCCTCGCGGTCGCGGTCCGCTGGCAGCTCACCGACCAGCACCCGCTGCCCAGCGGTGTCCTCGCCGTCAGCGTCTGCCGCGCCCCGGGCGGCGACCCGCCCAGCGCCCGCTTCGTGCAGAACCTCGTTCTCGAATCGCATCTCGCCGGTGCCGGGCTGGGCACCGCGTACGCCGACGAGCACCTGGTCGTCCTGGACCCCGACGTGGTCCTCCCGGGAGCGTCCGGCCGCTGGCCTTGATGGCGCCACGGAGCCGCGCTCCGCACCTTGATGGTCCGCCAAGGTATCCGTCCGATACCTTGGCAGCCATGTCACGGCGAGATAACGCGCCAGGTCAAAGCATTGGTGAGAGCGGAATCGGTCACCTTGATGCCCGCCCCGCGCCCTCCGGTTCGTTCTGCGCAGGTAGAACGAGGCGATCAACCCTGTGATGACATCGCGCACCTTGATGGCCCGGCGGCCGGCCCGGTCAGGGCACCTTGATGCCCGCCCCAGCAGTCCGGGGCGGGCCATCAAGGAATGAGTGGCGGTGCCGGTCAGGGCCTGGTGCCGGTCAGCTCCCACCAGGGGGCGGGCCCGTCGTCCAGGTCGGCGATCGACCACCAGAGGTCGGCACCCGCGCCATCGGCTTCCAGATCCTCCAGCTCGGCGACGCCGGCCGCTACGGTGCGCAGCATCCTGGCGACGTACGGGGTGCGGGTGGCGATCTCCAGGTCGTTCGCCCGGTTGGCGAAGCCGGCCTGGCCGGTGCCGGTGAGGACGAACAGCAGCCGCAGGAAGACGACGTAGTGCTGCTGCCGGGCCGGGAGCACGCCCTGGGCGTGGGAGGTGCGCCGCAGGTGCGCCGGGATGGGGTGGTGGTCGTGGAAGCGGGCGTAGCCGATCAGCTTCGACGCCGGTTTCTCGCTGGCCATGGTGCCGCGGTCGACCTCGACGAACGCCCGGTGCGGCGTGCGCCCGTCGGCGGCGGTGCGGCCGTAGTGGAGCAGGCCGTCGGGGATGACTGCCCCGGCCGGGCCTTCGCCGTAGCGGTGGTAGACCTCCGGCAGGAAGTCCAGCGGCGCGCACTCGTCTTCCGCCGCCCGGGCGCCGGCCACGAAGGCGACGTGGGTGCGGACGACGGCCAGGGTGTGACCGAGCCGCAGCCGCGCCGCGCTCTTGTCGCCGGGCGGCGGCGGCGAGGCGACGCCCTCCAGCTCGGGGAACGTTGCGGCGATCCGGGCGGCGTGCCCGGTCGGGAACCAGGCCCGCGGCCTCCCGGCCTGCGGCAGCACGACGTCCTCGACCAGGCCCTCGTCCTTGAGCCGGCGAAGACGCCGGCGCATCTGCTCCGGCCCGGCCTCGGGGGTGTGCAGGACGCGCAGCTGCTCGGCGGTGGCCATCCGGAACTGGGACAGCGCGGCGACCACGGCGTGGTCGATCTCGGGCGGCATCGCCATCACGGGCTCCTCGAAGTCGGCGCCCGCCGCCCTGGTGGCAGCGGGCATCGGGATGGAAGCCCGTGCCTCTCACCGGATTTCTCACCACCGGCGGCCCTTGCGGTCACGATCCGACAACGGGTGTTCTAACCGGTCCGGCAACCGGTGGTGAGAACGGGTGCGCCAACCGGTGGCCGCCTCTTCCGGCCGCCGGGCTCGGAATCTGGGCAACTGTGCAGGTCCGGGGCAGTGGTGAGTGGCTGTCGAGGTGGAACTCACCACCTCGACAACCCTCTTCTCCTTTCTTCCCTTTGTCTTTGGTTTTGGTTTTTGGTCTGTGGTTGCGGTTGTCGGTTCGGGTTCGGTACCTGCGGTGGGCTGTTCTTCTTCCCGGCGCCCGGCTGGTGCCGGCCGCGTGGGTGGGGCGGGCTCGGCGGCTCGTCCCCGGGCACGGGCGTGCGCGGGCGGCCTGGGCCCTTCCTGGCCCGCCGCGTTCGGTGCTGCGTGTTCGTGTTCGTGTGCGGCCCGTGGTTGGTGCGCTCGGGTCGTCCGGCCCGTTGACTCACTGCGGCGGATTGCGCCTCAACTTGCGGCGCTCCCAACGATTCGGATGGCGGACAACCACGCCCGCCGGGCCACCGGTGCCGCTGAGACGAATAAGCGGTGTACCCGAGAGCCGGTCGGAGGTGGTCAGGTCTTTCAGCCCACCGAGGCCGGGATCCACCCCACCGGTCTCCGCAGCCCAGCCATCAGGGATGACGACGGTAACGCCGGCCATCTGGCCATGGACTTCCACCTCGACGGCCGACAGTCGGCAGTCGGTCCGGGTGAAGTCAAGCTTGGCGCCGCCCAGGCCGCCATACGCGATTATGCGTGCGGGCACCTGCCAGCGCCCGATACGGGAAACACCGTTAAGGCCCCCCTTGAGCACCAGCGGACGTCCCGGATCCACAGGAACCACGGGCGGCAGGTCGCCAGTGAGCGACGCCAGGTCGGCGTGAGTCTTGGCGATCAGCGCCTGTTCCAGCCTCGCATCCAGCTCGTGGAGGTCGAGGCGCCCCTCGGCTGCTGCCTCCTGTAGACGCTCAACCACCGCATCGCGCTCGGCATGAGAGGCCCGCACATCACCTGGGCGGACCGGTTCCGGTAGATCAGCAGTCATATGGCTGATGATACGAAGAGGCCGGTGCGGGGCCTGGGCTGTCGGGTATGTGGCCTCAGTGGAACTGAAACGCGGTGAGGTCGCTGGTGGCTTCTGACCTGCTTTGTTTCACGAGTTGAGAGAGCGCATAGGCGTACCGCAAGAGGGCGCTGGTCTGGGCATTTAAGGGACGGTGTGTCAGGGGGCACCTCGTGTGTGGCGTCTGACCTGGAGTGTTTCAAGAGCTGCAACCGCGTTCCGAAGCCAATGAGAACGCTGTAGGGAGCTCTGGTTGTTGGGTTACCGGTCAGCCTGCCGGCCGGGGGAGACGGGCGTCGCAGCGGCGCTGCAGGCAGCCCTCGCCCAGTACCCGGCCCGCCCTGACGACGACCAGGCCGTCGACGAGGACGAGTCGGACGGCCGGGAGCACGGCCTGCTCGGGGACGTCCGTACCCGGGTCCGTCGGCGGGCGGCCGGGCTCACCCTGGACACCATCGACCGGGCCGCGGTCGTCCTCCAGGAGTGGCAGCGCATCCGCGGCGAGGGCGGTGGGCTCGATCCAGCCGAGCTTGCGCATCCAGCCGAAGTCGACTCTACCGATCACTGCAGAGTTCGCATCGCTTCTGACGTGTGAGAACACGTCGCGTAGACGGCGAAGTGCGCTAGCCTCCGTGTTTCGGTTCGCGTCGGCTGATCTGGGGTGATCCCTGTGTCGAAGGTCGCGGGGCTGCCGTCGGATGTTGGGCATGCCGAG
>NZ_JBFBIL010000032.1:0-92832 GCF_040685575.1 Kitasatospora sp. NPDC088351
ACCGCCCGCTCCCGGACCTCACTGGGGTATGGCTTCCTCATAACGGACTCGATCCTTCCAAGAGAACGAGTCTCGGTCAAACCCGCAGCGGTTCAGTCCGTGACGACACTTCAGTAGCGTTTGCGTTGCTTGCCGAAGCGGCTCTCTGACTTCGTTCTTGGGTGGAGCACGACTGCGCGATCAGACGGATAATCGCGGCTGCTGCGACCAGCTGATCGATACGGTGTCGGCATGAGTCAGGGCATAGTGCGCGTGGATGACGGTTGGCGAGTGCCCGCGGTCCGTGGGCTGGGCGTGGGAGAACTCGTCATCGATGACCGGCTGAGGCTCCGCATCGGGTCGAACGAGATCATGCTGTGCTCGTGGGCGGAGCTTGTGGCTGACGAGCGCGCATATGGGCTTGCGGCATGGCCGCAGACGAACCTCGGCAAGGCGACCGAGCTGTTGCGTCAGGTCGTTGCCGAGGTCAACGTCTCCGATCAGGGAATTCTCCGCGTTCTGTTCGCTGGCGGCTGGCGTTTGCTGGTGCCGGCCAATGACGAGCGGTCGGCGTGGACCGTGGCGGTCCACGGCCATGGATTTCTCACCGCCAAGCCCGGAGGAGGGGTGGCGGTGAGCGGCTCCAGCTCCGGCATCAGCTCATAGTTCGGTCTCCTTCAACGATCTGGGCTTCGAGGTCGGCGACGCGGCGGTCCTGGAAGCGGAGGTTGGAGCGTGCCGCCTTGAGTCGTTCGTCGAGGGTGCGGTTGTCGGCGGTGAGCTGGCGGACGCGTTGCTTGAGTGTGGTGTTCTCTGTGGTGATCCGTTGGATGGCTTCCTCGGTCCATTCGGCCTGCAAGTCGCGGATCTGCCCGAGGAGTTCACCGATGCGGGTGCGCTGGGTGAGGATCTCGGCCTGGGCGGCCTTGAGTGGCTGTTGTCGTTCCGATCTTGAGGGGTGTTGGTCGAACGGGAGTCTCGATCGGGTGACTATGGCGGGTGCCGGGCATGAAAGCAGGGCCTCTTGGTAGCTCAAAGGGTGTCTACGCCAACAAGCCGTCCAGGAGGCCCTGTTGTCGTATTTGTACGGCATCGCGGGAGCGGGGTCCACTTCGGTCACTCTCGCGTGTGACTGCCTGGCCCACCGGTTCGGGAACGCCGGCGACCACGGGGTGCGCGAACAGCGCTATCCGACGGACATGTCGGATGCCGAGTGGGCGGTGGTTCGGCCGCTGCTGCCGGTGCCGGGCTGGCTGCTGGGCCGGGGCGGGCAGCCGGAAGCGTACTGCCACCGCGCGATGCTGGACGCGATCCGCTATCTGGTCGACAACGGAACCAAGTGGCGGGCGATGCCGGCCGACTACCTACAAGTTACGTGGAATCTGGCGCCGCAGGATGCGTCTCGTATCCTGCGGCGTTCCCACGTACTGAGGAGATCCGTTGGGCAGCGCGGTGGTGTTGGAGGAGAAGTGGCCGGTCCTGGGTCGGCATGAGCGGGCGGCTGAGTGGCTGCGAGTGTGGACAGATCTGGGGCGGGCCCCGCGCACGATCGACGCGTACGCGCGGGGTTTGGCCGAGTACCTGACCGTCTGTGAGCGGGACGGGGTCGATCCGGTCGCCGCGAACCGGCTGCAGGTGGCCGCGTTCGTGAAGGACCTGTCCACCCGGCCGAGCCGTCGGGGGAGCAACGTGGTCGCGCTGGACTCCGGGGTCGGCCTGGCGAACGCGACGCTGCAGCAGCGGCTGGTGCCAGTGCGGTTGTTCTACGACTACCTCATCGAGGAGGGCATGCGGGAGTCCAACCCGGTGGGCCGCGGCCGCTACACACCTGGCCGCCAGTTCGGCGGCCACCAGCGGGGACTGGTCCCGCGGTTGACGAAGCTGCCGTGGATCCCGAGCGAACAGCAGTGGCTGGACCTGCTGGACGTCGTGCGGGAGGAGCCGGTGCGCAACCGCGTCATGCTGGCGCTGGCCTACGACGCGGCACTTCGACGCGAAGAGTTGTGCTCCCTGCGGACCGATGACCTCGACCCCGCCCACCGGACCCTGCGGGTCCGCGCGGAGACGACGAAGACCCGGCGCGAGCGTGTCGTTCCGTACTCGGCGGCGACCGGAGTCCTGCTGTCCGGCTACCTCACGCACCGGGCCACGATCAGCCGGGCCCGCGGCCCGCTGTTCCTGTCGGAGTCGCGCCGCAACTACGGCCAGCCGCTGACCCTGTGGACCTGGTCCAAGGTGGTCCGGCGCGTCGCCCTCGCTGCTGACCTGCCACGCTTCTCGACACACACCACGCGGCACCTGTGCTTGACCGACCTGGCGAGGATGGGCTGGGAACTGCACGCGATCGCCACGTTCGCCGGACACCGCAGCACCGAGTCGACACTGACCTACATCCACCTGTCTGGACGCGACCTGGCGGAGAAGCTGAACCGCGGCATGCAGCAGATCCACTCCTGGCGCTTAGACATGCTCACCCGAGCCGCCCAGACCGCAGGGGCGGCCGCCCAGTGAGCTCCCAGCCGATCCCAACGACCGCACCCGTCTGGGCATGGCCGGTCGACCTCCCCCGCTATGACCGACGCGGCCTGCTCACCGAAGCCGAGGCAGAGGCCCTGCGGAACTGCAGCATCGATGAGATTCGCCGCCACGACCTGGCCGCGGACCTCCTGTCTCTGCGGCCGGCCGCCCGGCTGGTCCGGCTGCTCGCTGATGTCCTTGCTGCCCTGCACTGGCCATTGGACGACCGCCATCAGCGCCGGTATGCACGCGATGCGGCAGGACTCGTGCTCGTCCGCAGCGGCGAGCTCCGCCGGGCCTTCTGGGGCTGGTCGGTGCAGGACTGGGCGGACCTGATCAACGCGGATGGCGCCGAGTTTCGGCGCCACTGGGGCGGGCAGATCGGCCCCAACGCCCGGCCGTTCCTGATCGCCTATGCCTACCTGCTCGGCGAGTTCACGGCCTTCGAGCGGCTCGGCCGGTTCATGCGGCCGAGCCTGGCCCGCCGGGTGTTCGGCGCCGGGCCCGTGGACGCGGCTGTCGAGCAGGTCTGCACGGTGCTGGCCGACTGGGGGTATCGCCGCGATGCCCAGAAGCTGGAGGCGGTGGTCTGCCAGGTGCTGCTGTTGAACCGCAGCCCGCGGTTGGAGGACCTGTCCACCGAGGCTCTGGGCGAACTGCGCGAGAGCCCGGCGATGGGCGGGCAGTGGGGCAAGGACCTGTATGGCGTCCACCGGGCGGTCGCGGCGCTCGGCCACGCGGACCCGCCAAGGTCGAGCCATGAGGCGGGGCCGGCGGCGATGAAGGGAGTGCCGAGCGGATGGGCAGAGTGGGTCGAGCGGTGGTACGCGACCTCGACGTTGACGCCGAAGATCCGCAGGAGCTACCGCAGCGTGCTCGCGAAGATCGGCCGGTGGCTGGCCGCCGAGCACCCCGAGGTCACCGAGCCAGGCCAGTGGACCCGCCAGACCTGCGCGTCCTGGGTTGCGGCGGTGGACCGGATGTCCGTCGGCGACTTCTCCCAGTGGACCCACGGCATGCGCTCACAGGGCCGCATCGGCAAACCGCTCACCGCGCAGTCGAAGTCCGGCTACCTCAAGGTGCCCCGGGCGTTCTTCCGGGACCTGCACGAATGGGAGTGGGTCCCGCGGCGCTTCGACCCTGCCCACGCCTTGCGGACACCGCGAAGCGTCCGCGCGTTGATGGGCCCGGACCCGCGGGTGATCGCCGACGACATCTGGGCAAAGCTGCTGTGGGCCGGCCTGAACGTGGAACCAGGTGACCTGCCGACCTCGGACAGTCGCACCTACCCGGTCGAGCTGATCCGCGCCATCACCTTGACCTGGCTCTTCGCCGGCCAGCGCAGTGATGAGATCGCCCGGCTGCGGGTGGGCTGCATCCGCTGGCAGCACGACGGCCTGCCCATCCCCGGTGACTCGGGCGAGGTCCTGGCCCGCGATGCGGTCTGCCTGTTGGACGTTCCCACCCACAAGACCGGCACCGCGTTCACCAAGCCCGTCGACCCCCTCCTGGGCAAGGCCATCGAGGCATGGCAGGCCGTCAGACCCGCCCAACCGCAGATGCTCGACCACAAGACCGGCGAGTTGGCCGACTTCCTGTTCGCCCACCGCGCCCGCCGGGTCGCCAAGCACTACATCAACACGGCGATCATCCCGATGCTCTGCCGCAAGGCAGGCGTCCCCACGGCCGACGTCCGCGGCAACATCACCAGCCACCGGGCCCGATCCACGATCGCCAGCCAGCTCTACAACGCCAAGGAGCCCATGACGCTCTTCGAACTACAGGAATGGCTCGGCCACCGAACCCCGGAGGCGACCGCCCACTACGCGAAGATCACCCCGAACACCCTGGCCAGGGCCTACAACGACGCCGGCTACTTCGCTCGCAACGTCCGTACCATCGAGGTCCTCGTCGACCGCGACGCCGTCGCCTCCGGCGCCGCCGCCGCAGGTGAGCCCTGGCAGTACTACGACCTGGGCCACGGCTGGTGCACCTACACCTTCTTCGAACAGTGCCAGCACCGGATGGCCTGCGCGCGCTGCGACTTCTACACCCCCAAGGACTCCAGCCGGGGCCAACTGCTGGAGGCCAAGGACAATCTCCAGAAGATGCTGGCCAACATCCCCCTCACCGACGACGAACGCGCCGCAGTCGACGACGGCCAAGCTGCCCTCGACCAACTCCTGGCACGACTCACCGACGTCCCTACCCCGGCCGGGCCGACACCTCGCCAGCTCGGAATACCCGCGACAGCCACGTTGCTTCCCGTCGTCGAGGTCCGGCACAGCAAACAGCCGGCAGGGAGCCACGAAGAGCCGTTCACGACCGGCGGCACCAACTGAAGGGCGAAGTGTGACTTCTCAATCTGCCCCGGACCTGGCCAGTCTCTATCCTGAACTCGGCCAGGATGGCGCGCTCCAGATCGCCCTGCAGAAAGCCGTTGACCAGGCTGGATATCGGTTCGACGTGCTCCCCGAACGAGCTCCAGGATGGAAGCGATCAGGAGCTCGGGCGGACAGTGACAGCCGGACGACGAGCGTTCACCTGGGCGTCCAGGACCGCTGCTTCGTCATGAGCTTCTGGGAACGTGGTGTCGCGATGGCCAAGGGCACGACAACCACTTTGAACGAGGCTGCCACGGCTACCGGGGTCTGGCAGTCCGGCGCCAACTTGAAAGATCTGCGATCCGCATGCCCGTTCGTCCATTACGGCTCGCTCGCCGAGGCCCACGAGCGCGGCACCGCGGTCGAAACCATGTGGACGATCTACCGTCAGACCGCGGCGTCACACGTCGACCACGACCTCATCGAAGCGTCATACGCCCAGCCACAGCTTCGAGCCTTGTTCCCTTTCCACAGCCACAGGTCACTGAACTTCAGCCGCTGCACCGGATTCCCCTACACCCACGACGTTCCAGTGGTTACTCCCGTGGACGGCAGATACCGCGTCACCTGGTGGAAGACTCGCTCGCCTCAAGGACCGGCGGATATCGGAGAGGCTGACAACCCGCGTGACGCAGTCGCCTTGGTCGTCGCCCACCTTCCCCCCGAGTGCGGGCCGGCAGTCGCTGGCACTGCCAATGACCTTGACAAGTCAGATTCCACATAACGCCGTGGGACCGGGTCTACGCGTTCTTCCGCCGCTGGCGCGACCACGGTCAGGTCAAGGAGTTCCACGACCGGCTCCGCCGACGGGTCCGCGAGCGGGCGGGCCGGGATGGCGAGCCGAGCGCGGGCGTGATCGACTCCCAGTCGGTCAAGGCAGACGCTGTCGTCGGATCCGACAGCCGCGGCTTCGACGGCGGCAAGCTGATCAACGGCCGCAAGCGCCACGTCGTGGTCGACACGCTCGGCCTGCTGCTCGCGGTGATGGTCACCGCCGCGGACACCGGTGACCGCGCCGCCGCCCAGGCCCTGCTCGCCCAGGTGGCCGCCGCGCACCACCTGCTGGCCCTGGTCTGGGCCGACGGCGGCTACACCGGCAGCCTCGTCGAGTACAGCCTGGCCGCCCTCGCCCTGGTCCTCGCCATCGTCAAACGCAGCGACGACATGCGCGGCTTCGTCGTGCTGCCCAAGCGCTGGATCGTCGAACGCTTCTTCGCCCACCTGATGCAAAGCCGGCGCCTGGTGCGCGACTTCGAGCGATCCACCAACAGCGCCGAGGCGATGGTCTACTGGTCCATGACCCTGCTCATGACCCGCCGCCTTGCCCGGCCACGCCCTTCGCGAGCGTGAACCGGCCAGGCGCCGACTCGGCCAGCCACCCACGGGCCACCAGTCGCTTTGCCTTCGACCGCAGCGCCTCCACCTTCCCCGGCACCGAGTCCAGGCCGAAGCAGGCGGCCATCTCCTGGCACGTCAGCGGACCCTGACCGAGCCGGTTCCGGTCCGCGAGAGCCCGCAGGATGCGCTGGTAGTCCACCGACAATGCCGACCAGGACAGCCCCGCGCGCCACACCGGGACCACGGACTTCGGCTTCGCCGCCTCCGCTAGTTCGGGTCGAACCGGTTGTCCACCCGGATCCGGCAGGTCCTCGGAGGCATCGGAGCCGGCGGCATCGCCGTCGGTCGGGGCCAGCACCTCGCCGACCCGCGAGCGGGCGATGACCCACTCGTTCCAGTCCCGCTCGGCCACGGCCAGCTCGGCCTGGATACGGTCGACCTCCTCCCGCAGCTCGTCCACACGACGGCGAGCGACGAGCTCGCGCTGTTCCAGCAACCCCACGACCGACGGCATCTGCGACCTCCACCGGAGCGACGACACAACACATCACCACTCCCACGGACCACGGTCCCTATGCCTGACCAGCGAGAACGCAGTCCTCAAGCCCGGAAAGACAACAGCCACTCAGTCACGGCAACTGTCCGGACGTCTGGGTGATTCATGAGCCAGCGAAGCGAACGGCGCTCGCGCCGGCCTTCCGCGGTGGCCAGCACGACCCGTCCGACATGTGGTTCCACCTCCTGCACCGTCCAGTGGAGATCACCCAGGCGCAGCTGGACACCGTTGGCCAGGACAAGGACACCCCGGGTCATGCGTGCCCCTCCTGGTGTCGGGCGATTACGTGGCCCAGCCAGATCCGTGAGCCGTCCTGGAGCGACTCATCAATGCTCATGCCCAGTCGGCGCCGCCAGAGAAGACGGACGGCCTGAGCGCGGGCGAGGGCCGGCCATTGCGTTGACTCGACCAGATCCAGAAACGACAGCGACCCGACCGCCGCCATTTCCAGCAGCTGGGGCTGCAGACCCAGCGGATCAGCTGCGGGCCGCCGCCGGGCCGACAACGCGTCCAGGAGACTCATGACGTTCGGGCGCCACCCCGTCACCACGGCGTACCGCCATCCGGCCGCAGCTGAGGCCTCCCGCGTCGCCGCGAACTTCAAGGCGTCGTCGTCCTTGATGAGGTTGCCAGGGCGCACGTTCAACAGCCACCGGCCTCCGTCCGGCATCAGAGCCAGGAAGTCCGGGACGTGAGTCGCGCGACCCGAGGCGTGTTCAAAGTCCAGCAGGAACGGTTGCGGCAGTACCTCGGTCACCTGGAGGAAGTCCAGCGCGAGCAGCAGGCGCCGTTCCTCCAGCGACTCGAACCCGTGCTGACGCCCGGTCGAGACCATGAACTCCAGCCCAGGGCGATGCAACTGCGGGGCGCGCCAAGTGAACTGGCGCATCGGCTGTGACGCCAGCAACGGCACCGACTCGATGTCCCGGACCGGCCAGATCACCTGGTCCCCGTCGAACAGCCAAGTCGTCACCCAGCGGCGGGGCCAGCCCTCTTCCAGCACCAGCTGATCACGAAAGGCGCTGTCACCGCCGTACGGCGCGATCAGATGGACCAAGTGACACTCGTCAGAACGGACTCGGGGTGCTGTCTGCGTACCCATGGGCATACGACACCACCCCCGCGTGCGGGTCGGTGGTGGATCTCCGAACGTGTTCGTAACTCACAGTTACTTGATCGCCGTCTGGCCAACTGTCTCCGCCAATGGCCAACTATCCCTGCCAGTCACAGCAACCACCACCGTCGCCGCGGTGCGTTCCGCCGGAAAACAAGCAGGCGTGATTGCTTTTTCCTTCGGCCGGTGCCACGCTGCTGCCCGACGGCAGCCGTCAAGTCACCGGTAGAGGGGGCTCGTTCGTGCGATCGCGGGCGGTACTGCGGATCGGCAATGCCTCGGGCTTCTACGGCGACCGCTTCGCGGCCGTCCGGGAGATGCTCACCGGCGGGCCGCTGGACGTCCTGACCGGTGACTATCTGGCCGAGCTGACCATGCTCATCCTGGCCCGCGACCGGCTGAAGGATCCGTCGCTCGGCTACGCCAGGACCTTCCTGCGGCAGATGGAGGAGTGCCTCGGCCTGGCGCGCGAGCGCGGGGTCCGGATCGTGGTCAACGCGGGCGGGCTCAATCCGGCCCGACTGGCCTCCGCGCTGCGCGAACTGGCGCAACGTCAGGGAATCGACGTCGCCGTCGCCCATGTCGAGGGGGACGACCTGCTGCCGCGCCGGGCCGAACTCGGGCTCCCGGAGGGCCTGCTGGCCGCCAATGCCTACCTCGGCGGGTTCGGTATCGCCGCCTGCCTGAAGGCCGGTGCCGAGCTGGTGGTCACCGGGCGGGTCACCGACGCGGCGCTGGTCGCCGGCCCGGCGATCGCCCACTTCGGCTGGGAACCGGGCAACTTGGACGCACTCGCCGGGGCCGTCGTCGCCGGACATGTGCTGGAGTGCGGGGCGCAGGCGACCGGCGGCAACTACGCGTTCTTCCGGGAGCACGATGTCACCCGGCCCGGCTTTCCGATCGCCGAGCTGCACGCCGACGGCTCCAGCGTCATCACCAAGCACCCGGGCACCGGCGGTGCCGTCACCACCGGCACCGTCACCGCCCAACTCCTCTACGAGACGGCCGGGGCGCGCTATCCCGGCCCGGACGTCACCGCCCGGCTGGACACCGTCCGGCTCCGCCAGGACGGTCCGGACCGGGTCCGGATCGACGGGGCGTGCGGCGAGCCGCCGCCCCCGACGCTCAAGGCGGGGCTGAACCGGCTCGGCGGCCACCGCAACGAGGTGGTGTTCGTCCTCACCGGGCTGGACATCGAGGCCAAGGCCGCCCTGGTGCGGCGGCAGTTGGCGGACGCCCTGCCGCCGCAGGACCGCCCGGCCGAACTGCGCTGGACCCTCGCCCGCACCGACCATCCCGACGCCGCCACCGAGGAGACCGCCTCCGCGCTGCTGCGGCTCACCGCCCGGGACCGTGACCCGGCCAAGGTCGGCCGCGAACTCGGCAGGGCCACCGTCGAGTTGGGACTGGCCGGTTACCCCGGCTTCCACCTCACCGCCCCGCCCGGGCCGGGCTCGCCGTACGGGGTGTTCACGGCCGTGCCGGTCGCCGCGACGGCGGTCGAGCACACCGCCGTCCTGGCCGACGGCCGCCGGATCACCATTCCGCCCGCGCCCGTCACCCGCCCGGACGAATCCCCGCCGGACGACACCCCGTCGGACGAAAACCCGCCGGACGACACCCCGTCCGACCCGCCCCCCTGGTACGGCCCGACCAGGCGGGCCCCGCTCGGCCTGGTGGCCGGGGCCCGCAGCGGGGACAAGGGCGGCGACGCCAACGTCGGCGTCTGGGCCCGCGACGAGGCCGGCTGGCGCTGGCTCGCCCACACCCTCACCGTTCGCCGCCTGCGCGAACTCCTCCCCGAGACCGCCGGCCTGCCCGTCACCCGGCATCTGCTGCCCAACCTGCGCGCGCTCAACTTCACCGTCACCGGCCTGCTCGGCGAGGGCGTCGCCGCGCAGGCGCGGTTCGACCCGCAGGCCAAGGCCCTGGGGGAGTGGCTGCGCTCCCGCCACCTCGACATCCCGGAGGCGCTGCTGTGACCGTCCTGCCCACCCGCGTGGACCCGGCCGGCGCCGAGCACACCGGGCACCGCGCCGCGATGCTCGGCAAACTCGCCGACCTCGCCGCCGAACACGCCAAGGCGCTGGCCGGCGGCGGCCCCCGGTACGTCGAACGGCACCGCGCCCGCGGCAAGCTGCTGCCGCGCGAACGGATCGAGCTGCTGACCGACCGGGACGCGCCGTTCCTGGAACTCTCCCCGCTCGCCGCCTGGGGCAGCGACCACCCGGTGGGCGCCGCACTGGTCACCGGCGTCGGCGTGGTCGAGGGCGTCGAGTGCGTCATCACCGCCAACGACCCGACCGTGCGCGGCGGCGCCAGCAACCCCTGGACCCTGCGCAAGGCCCTGCGCGCCAACGAGATCGCCCTCACCAACCGCCTCCCGCTGGTCAACCTGGTCGAGTCCGGCGGGGCCGACCTGCCCAGCCAGAAGGAGATCTTCATTCCCGGCGGCGCGCTCTTCCGCGACCTCACCCGGCTCTCCGCCGCCGGAATCCCCACCGTCGCCGTCGTGTTCGGCAACTCCACGGCCGGCGGTGCCTATGTGCCGGGGATGTCCGACCACACCGTGCTGGTGAAGGAACGCGCCAAGGTCTTCCTCGGCGGCCCGCCGCTGGTGCGGATGGCCACCGGCGAGGAGTCCGACGACGAGTCGCTCGGCGGCGCCGAGATGCACGCCCGCACCTCCGGCCTCGCCGACCACTTCGCGGTGGACGAGCCGGACGCGCTGCGCCTCGCCCGCCGGATCGTCGCCCGGCTGAACCATCGCAAGCCCGGCCCCGACCCGGACCCGTCCGCCCCGCCGCCGGCGTACGACGAGGACGAACTGCTCGGCATCGTCCCCGGCGACCTCAAGGTGCCCTTCGATCCGCGCGAGGTGATCGCCCGGATCGTCGACGGTTCGGACTTCGACGAGTTCAAGCCGCTCTACGGCACCAGCCTCGTCACCGGCTGGGCCCGGCTGTTCGGCTACGCGGTCGGCATCCTGGCCAACGCGCAGGGCGTGCTGTTCAGTCAGGAGTCGCAGAAGGCCGCGCAGTTCATCCAGCTCGCCAACCAGCGCGACATCCCGCTGCTCTTCCTGCACAACACCACCGGCTACATGGTCGGCAGGGACTACGAGCAGGGCGGCATCATCAAGCACGGCGCGATGATGATCAACGCCGTCGCCAACTCCCGGGTGCCGCACCTCTCCGTGCTGATGGGCGCCTCCTACGGGGCCGGCCACTACGGCATGTGCGGCCGCGCCTACGAGCCGCGCTTCCTGTTCTCCTGGCCGAGCGCCAAGTCCGCGGTGATGGGCCCGCAGCAGCTAGCCGGCGTGCTGTCGATCGTCGCCCGGCAGTCGGCCGCCGCCAAGGGCCGGCCCTACGACGAGGACGCGGACGCCGCGGTCCGGGCGATGGTCGAGCAGCAGATCGAGGCGGAGTCGCTGCCGGTCTTCCTCTCCGGCCGGCTCTACGACGACGGGGTGATCGACCCGCGCGACACCCGGACGGTGCTCGGCCTCTGCCTCTCCGCGATCCACAACGCGCCCGTCGAAGGCGCGCGCGGCTACGGCGTCTTCCGGATGTGAGGGGTTCCACCGTGCTGATCACCCACCTGCTGGTCGCCAACCGGGGCGAGATCGCCCGCCGCGTCCTGCGGACCTGCCGCCACCTCGGGATCGCCACCACCGCGGTGTTCGCCGACCCGGACACCGACGCCCCGCACACCCGCGAGGCCGACACCGCCGTCCGCCTCCCCGGCGCCGCGCCCGCCGACACCTATCTGCGCGGGGACCTGCTCGTCGCGGCCGCCCTCGCGGCCGGAGCCGACGCCGTGCACCCCGGCTACGGCTTCCTCTCCGAGGACGCGGAGTTCGCCCGGGCCGTCGTCGGCGCCGGCCTCACCTGGGTCGGGCCGCCCCCGGCCGCGATCGCCGCGATGGGCTCCAAGACCGCCGCCAAACGCCTGATGGCCGCCGCCGGGGTGCCCGTCCTCGACGCGCTCGCCGCGCCCACCGAGGCCGACCTCCCGCTGCTGGTCAAGGCCGCGGCCGGCGGCGGCGGACGAGGGATGCGGGTGGTCCGCCGGCTGGACGAGCTGGCGCCGGCGCTCGCCGCCGCCCGCGCCGAGGCGGCGAAGAGCTTCGGCTCCGACGAGGTGTTCTGCGAACGCTATCTGCCCACCGGCCGGCACGTCGAGGTCCAGCTGCTCGCCGACGCCCGCGGCACCGTCTGGGCCGTCGGCGAACGCGACTGCTCGCTCCAGCGGCGCCACCAGAAGGTGATCGAGGAGACCCCGGCCCCCGGGCTCGACGACGCGACGCGCGCCGCCCTGCACGCCGCCGCCGTCACCGCCGCCCGGGCCATCGGCTACACCGGGGCCGGCACCGCCGAGTTCCTGCTCGCCCCCGACGGCCGGTTCCACTTCCTGGAGATGAACACCCGCCTCCAGGTCGAGCACCCCGTCACCGAGTGCGTCACCGGACTCGACCTGGTCGCCCTCCAACTGCGCGTCGCCGAGGGCGAACCGCTGCCCGCCCCGCACCCGCCCGCCCCGCGCGGCCACGCCATCGAGGCCCGCCTCTACGCGGAGGACCCGGCCCACGACTGGCAGCCCCGGACCGGCACCCTGCACCTCCTCGACATCCCCGGCGTCACCGCCGAGTTCACCACCGCGCCCGGCGACACCGGCCTGCGCCTGGACTCCGGCGTCGAGCCCGGCAGCAGCATCGGCGTCCACTACGACCCGCTGCTCGCCAAGGTCATCGCCTGGGCGCCCACCCGGGCCGCCGCCGCCCGCCGCCTCGCCGACGCGCTCACCCGTGCCCGGATCCACGGCCCGGCCACCAACCGGGACCTGCTCGGCGCTGCGCTGCGCCACCCCGGCTTCCTGGCCGGCCGGGTGCATACCGCCTTCCTCGCCGAACACACGGTGGCGCTCACCGCCGCCCCCGGGGCCGATCCGACGGCCGTCCTCGCCGCCGCGCTGGCCGACGCCGCCGCCGGCCGGGCCGGCCGCGCGCTGCCCTCCGGGTGGCGCAACCTGCCCTCCCAGCCGCAGAGCAGGCGTTACACCGCCGCCGACGGCACCGAGTACGAGGTGCGCTACCGGTTCGGCCGCACCGGGCTCGACGCCGAGGGGCACCCCGGCACCGTCCTGGTCCGCGCCGACCCCGACCGGGTCGTCCTCGACACCGGCGGCGTCCGGCGCGGCTACCGCGTCGCGCGCTACGGCGACCTGGTCCACGTCGACTCCCCGGCCGGCGCCACCGTGCTCACCGCCGTCGACCGCTTCCCCGACCCGGCCGTCCGGACCGACCCGGGCGCCCTCCTCGCCCCGATGCCCGGCACCGTCGTCCGCACCGCCGCCACCGTCGGCGACACCGTCACCGCCGGCCAGCCGCTGCTCTGGCTGGAGGCGATGAAGATGGAGCACCGGGTGACCGCCCCCGCCGACGGCACCCTCGCCGAGCTCTGCGTCGCCCCGGGCCAGCAGGTGGAACCCGGCACCCTGCTCGCCGTCGTGCGGCCGGCCCGCTGAGACCCGCGCCCGAGCACCCACCCCCGCGCGCCCACCACCCGCGCGCCCCACCCCGTTCGTCAACTCCCCGACGCCGCATCGCCCGGAAGGACCACCCCATGTCCGCACCGCGCACCGCCACCCCCGGCAGCCGACTGATCGAGACCCCCGAACGCGAGGCGCTGCGCCGGGCGGTGGCCGACCTCGGCCGCCGCTACGGCTCGCCGTACTACCTCGGCAAGGCCCGCGCGGGCCAGGCCCCCGACGAGCTCTGGGCGGAGGCCGGCAAAGCGGGCTACCTCGGCGTCAACCTGCCCGTCGAGTACGGCGGCGGGGGCGGCGGCATCACCGACCTGGCCATCGTCCTGGAGGAACTCGGCACCGCCGGATGCCCGTTGCTGCTGCTGATCGTCTCCCCGGCGATCTGCGGCACGGTGATCGCCCGCTACGGCACCGAGCCGCAGAAGCGGCAGTGGCTGCCCGGACTCTCCGACGGTACCCGGAAGATGGCCTTCGGCATCACCGAACCGGACGCCGGCTCCAACTCCCACCGCATCTCCACCGTCGCCCGCCGCGACGGCGAGGACTGGCTGCTCACCGGCCGCAAGGTGTTCGTCTCCGGCATCGACCACTGCGACGCCGTCCTGTTCGTCGCCCGCACCGAGGACGCGCGGACCGGCCGGCTCAGGCCCGCCCTGTTCGTCGTCCCGCGCGACACGCCCGGGTTTGATTACCGTCCGATCCCGATGGAACTCGTCGCTCCCGAAAAGCAGTTCCAGGTCTTCCTGGACGACGTGCGGCTCCCCGCCGAGGCCCTGGTCGGCGACGAGGACGCCGGGCTGTTCCAGCTCTTCGCCGGCCTCAACCCCGAGCGGATCATGACCGCCGCCTTCTCGCTCGGCCTCGCCCGTCAGGCCCTCGGCCGGGCCGTCGAGTACGCCAGGACACGGACCGTCTGGTCCACCCCGATCGGCGCCCACCAGGGCCTCGCCCACCCGCTCGCCCAGTGCGCGGTGGAGATCGAACTCGCCCGGCTGATGACCCAGAAGGCCGGCCTGCTCTACGACGAGGGCGAGGACGAAGCCGCAGGTGAGGCCGCCAACATGGCCAAGTACGCGGCCGGCGAGGCCGCCGCCAGGACGGTCGACCAGGCGGTGCAGACCCTCGGCGGCAACGGCCTCACCCAGGAGTACGGGCTGGGCGCCCTGCTGGCCGCCACCAGGGTCGGCCGGGTCGCCCCGGTCAGCCGGGAGATGGTGCTCAACTACGTCGCCCAGCACACCCTCGGCCTGCCCAAGTCCTACTGACGGCCCGCCTTCGAGCGACGGCGGGGACGACGGCCGGACGGCGCGGCCGGGAGGGGCCCGCCCCGGCGCCGCCCGACCCCCCTCCTGACCAACCGTCATCTCCCCGCCGCCGAAAGCCGTCGGAAAGCAGCCGGAAAGCCGCCGAAAACCGGGGCGGCCGACGGCCCCGGGCAGGCGCGTCACGTGCCGACGCCCGCGCGGTTCGTCACAATGGCGTAGGGCGCGCGCACGCTCCGTAGGCTTCATGCCGTGCGCCCGGCCGGCCGGCCGCGCACCGGACCACCGGCCGGCCCTCCACCCCTGCGTCAACCATCCACCTGGAGGCACGCCTTGGTGTTCCGCAGTGAGTTCCCGGACGTCGGAATCGTCGATCTGCCCATCCACGACGCGGTACTGGGAGCCGCGGACCGCTTCGGGGAGCTGCCGGCCCTGATCGACGGCATCACGGGGGAGACGGTCAGCCACGCCCGGCTCGGCGAGGCCGTGCGCCGGGTCGCCGCCGGGCTGGCCGCCGTGGGCGTCCGCAAGGGCGACGTGGTGGCACTGTTCAGCCCGAACACGATCGGCTACCCGATGGCCTTCTACGGTGCCACCCGGGCCGGAGCCACCGTGACCACCGTCTCCTCCCTCGCCACCCCCACCGAACTGGCCTCCCAACTGCGCGACAGCGGCGCCCGCTGGCTGGTCACCGTCTCGCCCTTCTTGTCCGTCGCCCGGCAGACCGCGCGGATGCTGGCCGCCGACGGCCGCCCGCTCGCCGAGATCATCGTCCTGGACGGCGCCGAGGGTCACCGCTCGCTGGCCGACCTGCTCGCCACCACCGGCCCCGCACCCGAGGTCGCCATCGACCCGGGCACCGACATCGCCGTCCTGCCCTACTCCAGCGGCACCACCGGCCTGCCCAAGGGCGTGATGCTCACCCACCGCTCGATCGCCACCAACCTCGCCCAGACCGACGCCCTCTACCGGCCCGCGGTCGGCGAGCGGACCCTCGCCGTCCTCCCCTTCTTCCACATCTACGGCCTCGCCGCGCTGCTCAACCAGCCGCTGCGCTGCGGCGCCACCGTCGTCGTGCTGCCCCGCTTCGAGCTGGAGCAGTTCTGCCGCACCATCGAGGAACAGCGCGTCCAGGCCCTGATCGTGGCCCCGCCGATCGCGATCGCCCTCGCCAAGCACCCGATGGTCGACCGCTTCGACCTCTCCTCGGTGCGGTACCTGCTCTGCGCGGCCGCCCCGCTGGACAACGAACTCGCCGACGCCTGCGCCAAGCGGCTCGGCCTGCCGCACCTCCTCCAGGGCTACGGCATGACCGAGCTGTCACCGGTCTCCCACATCGTCTCGCCCGACGAACGCGACCCCTCGCCGGGATCGGTCGGCCGGATGGTGCCCTCCACCGAGCTGCGGGTCGCCGCGCTGGACGGCACCGGCGCCGACCTCGGCCCCGGCGAGCCGGGGGAGCTGCTGATCCGCGGCCCGCAGGTGATGAAGGGGTACTTCGGCCGTCCCTCCGACACCGCCGCCACCGTCGACGCCGACGGCTGGCTGCACACCGGCGACATCGGCTACGTGGACGACCGCGGCTACCTCCACGTCGTCGACCGGGTCAAGGAGCTGATCAAGTACAAGGGCTACCAGGTCGCCCCCGCCGAGCTGGAGGCCCTGCTGCTCACCCATCCGCAGATCGCCGACGCCGCCGTGATCGGGGTGCCGGACGCCGACGGCACCGAGTGCCCCAAGGCCTTCGTGGTCCGCGCCCCCGGCAGCGCGCTCACCGAGCAGGAGGTCACCGCCTTCGTGGCCGGCCGGGTCGCCCCCTACAAGAAGGTGCGCGTGGTCGAGTTCCTGGACACCGTCCCCAAGTCGGCGGCCGGCAAGATCCTCCGCCGCGAGCTGCGGGCCCGGGAGGCCGCCCGCTGACCGGCCGCGGCGGCCACCGGCCCGTCTGCGAGGATCGACCCCGCCCGCACCGGAGCACCGTGCCACCGGCGCGGGCAGGGGCACGGACCCCCGGGCCCGCCGCGCCACCGCACACCCGGCCCGCACCGCACCACGAGGGGACCGCCACCGCCGATGACCACCCGCCCGGCCGCCCGGCCCGCCGCCGCCCGCACACCCCACGCCCGCACACCCCAGCAGGACCGCAGCCGCGCCACCCGGCAGCGGCTGCTCTCCGCGGCCGTGGACTGCCTCGCCGAACTCGGCTGGCACGGCTCCACCGTCACCGTGGTCGCCGAACGCGCCGGAGTCTCGCGCGGCGCGGCCCAGCACCACTTCCCGACCCGGGAGGACCTCTTCACGGCGGCCGTCGAGCATGTCACCGCCGAGCGGCTGGCCGCCGTCCGCGCCCACGCGGACCGGCTGCCGGCCGCCGGCCCGGCCCGCACCGAGGCCGTCGTCGACATGATCGTCCGCCTCTACACCGGCCCGCTGTTCCGGGCCGCCCTGCACCTGTGGACCGCCGCCGCCACCGAGGAACCGCTGCGTGAGCGGATCATCGCCCTGGAGGGCCACGTCGGCCGCGAGGCCCACCGCGCCGCCGTCGAGTTCCTGGACGCCGACGAGACCGTCCCCGGCGTCCGGGAATCCGTGCAGGCCACCCTCGACCTCGCCCGCGGTCTCGGCCTGGCCAACCTGCTCACCGACGACCGCGCCAGACGATCCGGGGTGATCCGGCAGTGGGCGGGCGTTCTGGAGGGTACGCTGCGCCCGGTACGCCCATGACGCCCGTACACCCCGGCCCGTCCGGCCGGCCCCTGACCAAGGGGTCGCCGGGGGGCCGATGTCCGTGCAGTCTGGAGAAGAACCCCGGTCGGTACGGGACCGCATGGACCGCCCCCGGCCGGGAACGAGCCGAACCGGGGTGCTGCCTCATCATGCACGGACACGAATGGGACGCGACCAACGCCGCCGGCCCCGCACCGGGCGGTGCCCCCACACGCCTCGACGGCCACCGGCTGGTCCCGCTCGCCACCGCGCTGCTCCAGGACGACGGACTGATCCTGCACTGGAGCGAGGACGCCGAGACCCTGCTCGGCTACACCGCCGAGGAGGCCGTCGGCAGCTACGCCGCCCGGCTGCTGGGCGACGACACCGACCGCCCCGAGATGCTCGCCCTGTTCGACCGGATCATGAGCGGCACCGGCTGGTCCGGCGTCTTCCCGGTCCGCCACCGCGACGGCCGCCTGCTCCAGCTGGAGTTCCGCACCTACCCGATCGCCGGCCCCGGCGGCACCCTGCTGATGCTCGCCACCGCCTCCGACACCCGGGCCCTGCACCAGATCGAGGCCGACCTCGCCGTCCTGGACGGCATCTTCGGGCAGTCCCCGATCGGCATGGCCGTCTACGACACCGAGCTGCGCTACGTCCGCCTCAACGAGGCCCTCGCCCGGATGAACGGCAGGTCCGTCGCCGAGCATCTCGGCCGCCGGATAGGCGCCGTCCTGCCCGGCATCAACAGCGCCGAGATCGAACAGATCATGAGACAGGTGCTCAGCACCGGCAGGCCGGTGGTCGACGCCCGCTCGCACGGCCGCGTCCCCGGCGACCCGCAGCGCGACCGGGCCTGGTCCGCCTCCTACTTCCGGCTGGAGGACTCCACCGGCCGGGTCTTCGGGGTCTGCTCCTCCATCATCGACGTCTCCGAACGCTTCCAGGCCGAGGCCCGCGCCGCCCGCGCGCAGGAACGCCTCGCCACCATCGCCGAGGCCACCGCCCGGATCGGCACCACCCTCGACCTCCAGCGCACCGCCGAGGAACTGATCGAGGCCGTCGTCCCGCGCTTCGCCGACTTCGCCACCGTGGACCTGCTGGAGCCCGTCCTGCGCGGCGCCGAGCCCGCCGCCATCCCGGCCGACCGCTCGGTCCAGCTGCGCGCCGTCGCCGTCGGCGAGTCCTACGAGTCCGGCCTCGCCCACGCCGTCGACACCGTCGGCGAGGTCTCCGAGTACGCCCCCGACCGCAACTACACCCAGTGCCTGCGCAGCGGCCGCCCGCTGCTGCGCGCCCAGGTGGACGAGGAGGTGCTGCGCGGCCTGGTCGCCACCGAGGAACGGGTCGCCCCCGGCATCGAGGCGGGCATCCACTCGTACCTGATGGTGCCGCTCACCGCCCGGGGCATGGTCCTCGGCGGCTCCGAGTTCATCCGCATGCGCAACTCCGAGCCGTTCACCGCCGCCGACGTCGCGCTCGCCGAGGAACTCGTCGCCCGCACCGCCCTCGCCATCGACAACGCCCGGCTCTACCGGCGTGAGCGCGAGACCGCGCTCACCCTCCAGCGCAGCCTGCTGCCGCAGGAGATCCACCGGACCCTCGGCCTGGAGATCGCCTACCGCTACCTGCCGAGCAGCGTGGTCAGCGAGGTCGGCGGCGACTGGTTCGACGTCGTCCCGCTCTCCTGCGGCCGGGTCGCCCTGGTGGTCGGCGACGTGATGGGCCACGGCATCCGGGCCGCCGCCACGATGGGCCAGCTGCGGACCGTCGCCCGTACCCTGGCCACCCTGGACATGCCGCCCGAGCAGGTCCTCACCCGCCTCGACGAGACGGCCTCCGGCATCGGCGAGAGCCAGTTCGCCACCTGTATCTGCGCGGTCTACGACCCGCTGGAGCGCACCGTGCAGATCGCCTCGGCCGGCCATCTGCCCCCGGTCCGGGTCGCCCCCGACGGCACCGCCGACACGGTGGACGTCCCGCCCGGGGTCCCGCTCGGCGTCGGCGGCGTGGCCTTCGAGAGCACCGAGTTCACCCTCCCCGAGGGCGGCATGGTCGCCCTCTACACCGACGGCCTGGTCGAACGGCGCGGCCAGGACATCGACAAGGGCATCGACCGGCTCGCCCGCACCCTCTCCGGGCCGGGCCGCACCCTGGAGGAGAGCTGCGACGCCGTCCTCGGCGCCCTGGTCACCGACGGCACCGACGACGACATCGCGATGATCATGGCCCGGGTGCTGCCGCTGCCCGCCGACCGGGTCGCCACCCTCCCGCTCAGCGGCGGCGGCCGGCTGCCCGGCAAGGCCCGCCGGTTCACCCGCGCCACCCTCGCCGCCTGGGGCCTGACCGCGCTCGCCGACTACGCCGAGCTGCTGGTCAGCGAGCTGGTCACGAACGCCCTGCTGCACGCCGACGCCCCGCGCCGGCTGCGCCTCTTCCGCGACCGGGTGCTCACCGTCGAGGTCGCCGACACGGGCGGTCCGGCGCCCCAGCTGCGCCCGTTCGCGGAGCACGACGAGGGCGGGCGCGGCATGTTCCTGGTCAGCGAGCTGGCCCAGCGCTGGGGCACCCGGCTGACCAGGGACGGCAAGGTGGTCTGGGCGGAGCTGGAGCTGCCGTTCGGGACCTCCTAGGGGGTGCCGGACAGGCCCTCGCCGCTCAGCCGCGGGTCTTCGCGTGCGCCGTGCTCCGCGGCCCGGTCTGCTCACTGACCTGCTCACTGACCTGCCCGCCGGCCGTCGGCCGGTCGACCCCGCGCAGCAGCCGCCAGGCCAGCGCCGAGGCGGCCAGCAGCAGGGCGCCGGCCAGCAGCGCGGCGGTGTTCATGCCGTGCACGAAGGAGTCCCGGGCGCTCGCCAGCAGCGGCTCGGCCAGGGTCTGCGGCAGACCGTGCGCGGCCTCCACCGCGCCGCCCAGCGACTCGCCCGCCCGGGCGGCCGCCTCCGGGTCCGTCCCGGCCGGGACGGCCAGCCCGCCCGTGTAGAGCGAGGCGACCACCGAGCCGACCAGGGCGATGCCCAGCGCGGTGCCCAGCTCGTACGCCGTCTCGGAGACCGCCGAGGCGGCGCCGGCCTTCTCGGCGGGCGCGGCGCCCAGCACCAGGTCGGCGCCGAGCGTGTAGACCACGCCCTCGGCGGTGCCGACGATCAGGAAGGCGGCGGCCAGCAGCAGGTAGGTGGTGTCCTGCTGTACCCAGCCGAGCAGGCCGATGCCGGTGCCCATCGCCAGCAGACCGAGGGTGAGCGCCGTCCGGGCGCCGGTGCGCCGGGCCAGCCGGGCGGTCAGCAGCCCGCCGACCACCGCGCCGGCGAAGGCCGGAAGCTCGGCCAGGCCCGCCTTCAGCGGCTCGTAGCCGCGCACCAGCTGCAGGTACTGCGAGGTCACGAAGACCACACCGGAGAGCCCGACCAGCGCGGTGAGCGAGGCCAGCACGGCGGCGGTGAAGCGGCGGTCGGCGAAGAGCCGGACGTCCAGCAGCGGGGTGTCCAGGCGCAGCTGGCGGCGGACGAAGACGGTCAGCGCGGCGGCGCCCAGTACGGCGGTGACGGGGACGTCCCAGCGGACCACACCGTGCGCGGCGGCCTCCTTGATCGCGTAGACCACGCCGATCACCCCGGCCAGCGAGAGCGCGACGCTCAGCACGTCCCAGCGGCCCGGCTTCGGGTCCTTCGACTCGGGCAGCAGCCGGCCGCCGAGCACCAGCAGCAGGACGACCACGGGGATGTTCAGCAGGAACACCGAGCCCCACCAGAAGTGCTCCAGCAGCACCCCGCCGACCACCGGGCCGAGCGCGGCGCCGGCGGTGGCGGCCGCACCCCAGATGCCGATGGCGGTGGCCCGCTCGCGGTCGTCGGGGAAGAGGCCGCGGATCAGCGACAGGGTGGAGGGCATGATCGTCGCCCCGGCCACGCCGAGCAGCGCGCGGGCCAGGATCAGCCAGCCGGGGCCGGGCGCGTAGGCGGCCAGCAGCGAGGCGGCGCCGAACGCGGCGGAGCCCGCGAGCAGCAGCTTCTTGCGCCCGATCCGGTCGCTCAGCGAGCCCATGCTGACCAGCAGGCCGGCCAGCACGAAGGAGTAGACGTCGCCGATCCAGAGCAGCTGGGTGCCGCTGGGGCGCAGCGTCTCGCTGATCGACGGGATGGCGAGGGAGAGGACGGTCGCGTCGACGGCGACCAGGGTGACGGCCAGGACGAGGACGGCGAGGCCGGTCCAGCGCTGGCGGGGGTGGGCGTGGACGGTGCTGCTCATGGGGTATCGGTTTCCGGTTTCCGGTCCGAGGTGCGTGGTCAGGAGTCGGTGGGACGACGGGTTCTCAGCGCGCCGCCGAGGAAGAGCTCGGCGAGCGAGAACGCGCCGTCGCGGGGGGCGAGCCGGCCGTCCTGGACGGCCCAGCCGACGCCGGCCACCAGGTCGAAGAAGGCCTCGCTGAGCCAGCCGGCGGAGAGCTCGACGCGGAACACGCCCTGCTGCTGGCCGCGGAGGAAGAGCGCGTGCAGCCGGGCGATCTGGGACTCCCAGAGTTCGTTGACGCTGTCGTCGTCGTAGAGCTGGTTCTCACCGGTGAGGAAGGCGCAGAGCGCGGCGTCCGGGACGATCGCGTCGACCAGGCGGCGCAGCGCGGCGTGCGCGTCGCCGTCCTCGACGGCGGCGGTGTCCAGCGCGGCGCCGAACTTCCGCAGGCCGAGCAGGCCGACCTCGCGGGTCAGCGCCTCCCGGCCGGGGAACAGCCGGTGCAGGGTGGCGCGGCTGATGCCGGCGGCGCGCGCGATCTCGTCCAGGTGGGCGGTCGGGCGGCGGGAGAGCACGCCGACGGCGGCTTCGAGGACGGTGTCGCGATCGGTGGCCATGGGGCAAGTGTAGGTCAGATGAGACATTGATGTCTCATTCGTTTCTTCTGTGCCTCAGATGAGGCCCCTGGGTCGGGGTGCGGCCTGGGTGAGGGCAGCAAAAAACCGGGGACGGCGATTGCCGTCCCCGGTCGCGGACCCTCGGGCGTCAGCTCTGGTTGTAGAACCCGGTGTCGTCCAGCGGCCGGTCGATCACCATGACCTCGACGTCCGACGGGGTGAGCAGGAACACCCGGCGGGCGATCCGCTCGATCCCGCCGCGGGTGCCGAAGATCAGCCCCGACGCGAAGTCGACCATCCGCTTGGCCTCGGCGTCGTCCATCTCGGTGAGGTCCATCACGACCGGGGTGCAGGACCGGATGTGCTCCCCGACCGCCCTGGCGGCGTCGAAGCCGGTCGGCCGCAGGGAGACGATCTTCGTGGGGGCGGGGGAGGACGGCACCGTCTCCTGCTCGACCCACTCGTCGTCGTACACCGCGGCCGGGTAGTTCCCGGAGGGCATCAGCCACCCGTTGTGGTGCTCGTCGCGAAGTGCTCCCATGCCGCGCCTCCCTCGTCTCGTCCCGTACGCGTCCCCTCGGGTGCGCGTGCCTTCTGACACGTCATCCACTCGCCGGAACTGTCCGAGTATCGCACTGATCACCGGTCCCGTGCCCGCTCGCGACCCCCGTACGAGTCGTGCCGCGCCGGAAACCCGGGCGAACCCGGGCAACAGAGGGGACGCTGGTGTACGGTGCGCGGTTGCGCGCATAGACCATATCGGTCGGGGGCGCCACCTAATTGACCTTCTGTCAACAATGCGGGAACGATTTCATTCCCCGGTGACACCGTCCACCAGTTCGCGGAGCAGATCGGCGTGTCCGTTGTGCCGGGCGTACTCCTCGATCATGTGGACCAGGATCCAGCGGAGTGTGACCTCCTGGCCGTGGCGCGGGAGCTTGCCGACGGTCTCCAGCGGCAGCCCCTCGCAGGCCTGCCGGGCGGCCGCGATCTCGGCCCGCCAGGTGGCGAAGTCCGCCTCGGCGTCCGCGGTGTCGACGTGGTCGAAGTCGCCGTCCGGGTCCTCCGCCGTCCAGTAGTGGCCGGTGGCGGTATCGGCGCCGAGCAGGGTGCCCTGGAACCAGTGGCGTTCGACCTCGGCCATGTGCCGGACCAGGCCGAGCAGCGAGAGGCCGGACGGCGGGACCGAGCGCAGCCGCAGCTGCTCGCTGGTCAGGCCCTCGCACTTGACGGCGAGAGTGGCGCGGTGGAAGTCGAGCCAGGCGGTCAGCATGGCCGTCTCGTCGGCCGCGAACGGGGGCTCGACCCGTGGGGTGGTGGTCGTCATGGCGCTCATCCTGGCGCAACCGTGCGGCCGAAGCGACCGAATAGCCGGTCGGTAGGCGCCTGTTGTTGACGTCCCGGCCGGCGCCCGGGCGGACCGCCGCGCCGCCGTGGTCCGCTACGCCGCCGCGGACCGCCGGCGGACGGCGGCCCGCCAGAGCGAGACCAGGCTCACCAGGCCGAGTGCCGCGATCGTCCCGGCCGACACCAGGAACGCCGCCGAGCCCGGCTCGCCCGCGCTGGCCGCCGCCGTGACGTACACCGCCGTGGTCGGCACCACGCCGATCGCGGTGGCGGTCAGGAACGGCAGGAAGCGCACGCCGGAGAAGGCCGCGCCGAAGTTGCCTGCCTGGAACGGCAGCCCGGGCAGCAGGCGCAGCAGCAGGACGCTGCGGAACCCCTGTTCGGTGAACCGGCGGTCCAGCGCGCCGAGCATCCGCCCGCGCAGGTACGGGCGGAGCGCGTCCCGCCCGAGCAGCCGGCCCAGCGCGAACGCCGCCGCCGCGCCGAGCGCCGTCCCGAGGACGGCCAGCAGCACGCCCTGCTGGATGCCGAGCAGCAGCCCGGCGGCCGCGTTCAGCGCCGGCCGCGGTACGAAGGCCAGCGTCCCCACCGCGTAGACGCCGACGAACACCGGGGCCAGCCAGTACCCGGGCACCCCGGCGGGCAGCCCGCCGGAGAGCAGGGACGTCGGGCTCCACAGCAGCAGGGAGCCGGCCGCCGCGCCGAGGATCACCAGCAGGAGGGCGAACCGCGGCCACGGCGAGCGCGGCGCGGCGGCGGGCGGTGGGACGGGTGTCATCGGTGGCACGGGCGGTGCGGGTGCGGGCACCGCCCGAGCGTAACCGGTGCCTCCGGCCGGGTGCGCCGGGGGCACCTGGGCGGTCTATGCCATCCCGAAGATCGGTGTGTACGGGTTGTAGCTCCAGATCTGGTTGGGGGAGGCCGTTTTGCGCTCCCACTGGATCACCGGGGTGCCGTTGGCGGTGCCGCCGCCGTAGACATCCAGATAGAGACCACTGTGGTGATTGACGATCCAGCGGGCCTGGCCGGTGTGTCCGAGCATCGGGTCGGTCCACATCTGGTTGTCGCCGCCGTCGCAGGTCCACTGGTCGACCCGGGTGCCCCAGACGGTGCTGAAGCCCGGCACGTCCAGGCACTTGCCGCTGTGCAGGTTCACCCAGCCGTGGCCGGTCAGCGTCCATTTCTGGTTGTCGCCGCCGGTGCACTGCCAGATCCGGACCGGGGCGCCGTCGTCGGTTCGCCAGTCGGCGACCTCCAGGCACGTGTTCGTCCCGCTCCCGTAGGCGCCGCTCCTGATCTCGACCGGTTCGTCGTCGGCGGTCCCGGCCGAGGCGGCGGGCGCCGCGAGCGCGAGGCCGGCGATCGCCACGAGGCCGACGGCGGCCGAACCGAGTCGTCGGCCGAGGACGGTTCGTAAGGTCATGGACTCTTCCTGAGGGGTGTGATGGGGTACGGGGTGGGTCGGGAGCCGCGGTCGCGCGGGGAGGTCAGCCGATCGGGTCGGACGGCCACGGGGAGTAGAACCAGGCCTGGTTGAGACCGCCGTTGCGCCCCCACTGGGTGATCGCCGCGCCGTCGGTCCCGTCGAAGCCGTAGAGGTCCAGGACGAGGCCGCTGTAGCCGTTGTTCAGGGTGTGGATCCCGCTGTGGTGCACGAGGGTCTCCGACCAGGACTGGTTCAGCCCGTCGTCGCACGTCCACTGGCCGGCCTGAGTGCCCCACTTGATGCTGTAGGCGGGGATCTCCAGGCACTTGCCGCTGTGGACGTTGACCAGTTCGTGGCGGTCGGTCCGGACCCATTTCTGGTTGTCTCCGCCGGTGCAGCTCCACTGGCGGACCGGGGCGCCGTTGTCCGTGCGCCAGTCGGCGACCTCCAGGCATTTGCCGGTGGCCGCGTTGCCGATCTCGAACGCGATCGATGTCGCGGCCTGCGCCTGGCCCGGCGTCACCACGACCGCCAGGGCCGCGGTGGCGGCGAGGGCGGTGGCGGTGGAGCCCAGACGTCCGATGACGCCGCGGGGTGCGGGCATGGATCCTCCTCGGATGCGCGGTGCGGGGGCGAGGCGTGGTGGCGCACGGTCAGTTGTGCGGGCCGGTGGGCCACGGCGAGTAGAACCAGGTCTGGTTGTCGCCGTGGTTGGGCTCCCACTGGATCACGGGTGTGCCGGGCGCGGTGGAGGCGCCGGCGACGTCCAGCAGGAGGCCGCTGTTGACGTTGGCGATGGTGCGCAGGCCGCTGTGCAGGCGGCCCGCGTCGCTCCAGACCTGGTTCCGCCCGCCGTTGCGGTGCCACTGGCCGGCCTGGGTGCCCGGGGTGGTGCTGTAGGCGGGGATCTCCAGGCACTTGCCGCTGTGGACGTTGACCAGCTCGTCGTTGTCGGTCCAGACCCACTTCTGGTTGTCGCCGCCGGTGCACGGCCACTGGCGGACCGGGGCGCCGTCGTCGGTCCGCCAGTCGGCGACCTCCAGGCACTGCCGGGTGGCGAGGTTCACGATCTCGAACTGGCTGGAGGTCTCGGCCCGGGCCCGGGACGCCGGTGCGGCGACGGCGAGGCCGGCGGCGAGCGCGAGGACGGCGGCGGCGGAGCCGAGCCGCCGCGTCGCGCGGGTGTGGTCGGTCATGCGGGTTCCTCCCCGAGATGTGGTGCGCGGCACTGGTGACCGGGGGTCAGACCGGCCGGGGCCGGCCGGGACCGGCCAGGAAGTCGAGCAGCCGCTGCCAGGCGTCCCTGGCCGCGTCGGAGTGTTCGACAGCGCCGAGTTCGAAAAAGTTGTGCGGAGCCTGCGGGTAATTCATGAAGATGTGCGGGCATCCCGCGGCGGTGAGTGCGGCGTCGAAGGCGGCGACCGTCGCGGGCGGGATCGACTCGTCGGCGCCGCCCCAGAGGGCGAGGATCGGCGCGGTCAGCCCGGCGGCGAGCTGGGTGGGGCCGGGCGAGCCGTTGATGGCGTCCGGGTAGCCGTAGAAGCCGACCGCGCCGGCCAGGCCGAAGCGGGGTGCGGCGGCGCGGAACGCCTGCCGGCCGCCGAAGCAGAAGCCGAGTGCGACCACCTCGGGCGCGCCGGTCGCGCGCAGCCGGTCGATGCCGGCGGTGAGGTCGGCGTCCAGGCCGTCCGGGGTGAGGGCGAGCAGGTGGGGCAGCAGGTTCGGCATTTCACCGAATTCCGGTGCGCGCTTTTCCGGGTCGCCACCTGCAGTGCGGCCGAAATAGTCGAGCGCGAGGGCCGGGTGGCCGTGTTCGGCGAGCCGGGTGGCGGTCTGCCGGTAGAAACCGGAAAGCCCCCGGTTGTCCGGCAGGACGAGCACCCCCGGACCGGTGGAATGTGCCGGAAGGGCCAGGAACGCGGCGAATTCCGTCCCGCCGCCGGAAGTCAGGGTGAGCGGCCCGGCCTGGACCGACTGCCGGTCGGTGGGGGCGGGCACGGGGAGTACGGCATCGGCGTCGTAGCACATGGGGAATTCCTTCGCTGGTCGCGGAACTGCCGGGCACTGGCGTGCCCGGCAGTCGGCGATATTAGCGAGAAATTCCCCGTTGTGGTGCGATCATATCGCCGGGAGATTGTTTTTGGAAGGCTTTTCCGGTGACAGTGCGGTCACGTTTTCGGTGGTCGATTTCGGGGTCGCCGATTTTCCGGTCGCCATGTTTCCGGCGGCCGTGTCTTCGGTGGCCGGGAGTCCGGTGTGCTGCGGCTCCGCCCGGCGCAGCGCGCCCGCGCCGAGCAGCAGGGCGAAGGCGAGCGCCGTGACCACGCCGAAGGAGACGGTGAGCGAGGTGGCCTGGGCGAGCACGCCGATGATGGCCGGGGCCACCAGGCCCGAGGTGTAGGTGACGGTCGCGACGCCCGCGATGGCCTGGCTCGGGTTGGTGCCGATCCGGCCGGCCGCCGCGAAGGCGAGCGGGACGACCACCGCCACCCCGACCCCGATCAGCGCGAAGCCCGGGATCGCCAGCGCCGGGCTGTCGGCGGCCACCACCAGCAGGCCGCCGACGGTGGTGATCGCGCCGCTCAGCCTGGTCGCCCGGACGGCGCCGAGCCGGCGGATCGCCGCGTCCCCGGCCAGCCGGCTGACCGCCATGGTCAGCGAGAACGCGGTGTACGAGGCGGCCGCGACGGTCGCCGAGGCGCCGGTGACGTCCCGCAGGTAGACGCCGCTCCAGTCCATCGAGGCGCCCTCGGCGAACACCGCGCAGAAGGCGACCAGCCCGATCACCAGCGAACTGCGCGGCGGCAGCGCGAACCGCGGCGGGGCCTCGCTCTCCTGGGCCGTCCGCAGGTCGGGCAGGGCCCGGCAGACCGGCTGCGCCAGGGCCAGCAGCACCAGCGCGGTGACGGCCAGCTGGAGCCGGGCGTCCAGGTCCTGGTGGGCGGCGAGGATGCCGAAGCCGGAGGCGACCAGCCCGCCCGCGCTCCACATCCCGTGCAGCCCGGACATGATCGAGCGGCCCAGGAGCTCCTCGGTGTCCACGCCCTGCGCGTTCATCGCGACGTCCGCCATGCCGGCCGTCGCGCCGTACACCAGCAGCGCCAGGCAGAGCGCCGGCAGCGAGGGGGCGAGCGCGGGCAGCGCCAGCGCCAGACACCAGAGCGCGATCAGCCCGCGCAGCGCCGCCCGCCCGCCGTAGCGGTGCACGAACCGCCCGGCCAGCGGCATCGCCAGGGAGGAGCCGATCGCGGGCATCACCAGGGCCAGGCCGAGCTGGCCGGGGGAGAGGTCGAGCCGGTGCTGGATCCAGGGGATGCGGGTGACGAAGCTGCCGCCGACGGCCCCGTGCACGGCGAACACCAGCGCGATGCTGGTTCTGGCCCGGCGCGGGGATTCCAGCGGCTCCTGCGGTTTCCCGGTCAAGGTGTCGGTCATCCGGTGATCCCTCCCGGCCGCGCGGTCGGCGCGGCGGTGCCCTGTGGGTGGTTCCTGTTCTAGGTCTGCCCGCGCGGCGCCGTTCGCGCTCCTGCGGTGCGGTTCGATAAATTATCAGGAAGGGACCCTGATAGAAACACTCTGGAAGGATGCACTTCCATGACCACCGTGCGTACGGCGACGCCGAGCACCGCCCGGGCGATCAACGACCGGCTGGCGCTCAACCTGCTGCTCGAACAGGGACCACTGACCGCGACCGAGCTGCGCGGTCTGACCGGCCTGTCCCGGCCCACCGTCGCGGACCTGCTGGAACGGCTGCAGCGCACCGGCCTGGTCGCCGTGGTCGGCGAGCGCGGCGAGCAGCGGCGCGGCCCCAACGCCCGGCTGTACGCCCTGGTCGCCTCCCGGGCCCACATCGCCGCCATCGACGTCCGCTCGGTCGGCGTCAGCCTGGTCGTCGCCGACCTCGCCGGACGGACCCTGGCCGGCGCCGAGCTCCCGGTCGGGCGGCGCTCCGGCGGCTGCGACGACGACGGCGACCTCGACGGCGGCTCCGACGGCGATCCCGGTGACGGCAGTGACGGCGGTGAGCCGGACCGCGCCGTCGCCGCGCGGATCGTCCGCGCGCTGCTGGACACCGCCCGCAGGGTCGGCGTCGAGCGGCTGCACACCGTCGCCGTCGGCGCCCCCGGCCTGGTCGACCCGGCCACCGGCCGGCTCAACAGCACCGGTTCGCTGCCCGGCTGGCACGCCGAACTGCTCGCCGCCCTGCGCGAGCTGCCCGACACCGACGTGATCCTGGAGAACGAGGTCAACCTGGCCGGGCGCGCCGAGTACCGGGTCGGCGCCGCCCGCGACCGCGACACCTTCGTCCTGCTCTGGCTCGGCCACAGCGTCGGCGCCGCCGTCATCCTCGACGGCCGGCTGCGCCGCGGTGCCTCCGGCGGCACCGGCGAGATCTGCTTCCTGCCGGTGCCCGGCACCGGCGGCCTGCCGACCGCCACCGTCTCCAAGGGCGGCTTCCACAGCCTGGCCGGCAGCGCCGCGATCTGCGACCTCGCCCGCGCCCACGGCCTGCCCGCCGGCCCGGCCCGCGACGCGCCCGCCGCCGAGGCCGCCGTCCGCGCCGCACTCGCCGCGGGGGAGCGCGGCGCGGCGTTCCTGGACGAGCTGGCCGCGCGGATAGCCGTCGGCGCGGCCGCCGTCTGCGTCGTCCTCGACCCGGGCTGTGTGGTCCTCGGCGGCGAGATCGGCCGGGCCGGCGGGGCCGAGCTCGCCGGGCGGGTCGAGCGCCGGCTCGCCGAGCTCTCCCCGCTGCGCACCGAGGTCCGCCCGGGTACGGCGGGCGGCGGCGCGATCCTCAGCGGCGCCGTGCTCACCGCCGGTGACGCCCTCCGCCGGGACCTCTTCGGCGAGCCGTAGCCCCCGGGGAGCTCCGCTTGGCCGGGTGGGCGCCCCGTACGGCAGGATGGCGGCGAGGACCGGCCCGCGCCGCCGTCGCGCACCCGGGCCCCTTCCCCCGATCCCGATCCACCGTCAGGAGTCGCACATGGGCCAGCCCGAGGCGCCGGTCAACCCGTACCGCATCGGCGAGGCCGCGGCGCTGCTCGGCGTGAGCGCCGACACCATGCGGCGCTGGGTGGACGCCGGCCGGGTCGCCGCCGAGCGGGACGAGCACGGCCACCGGATCATCCCGGGCGCCCAGCTCGCCGCGTTCGCCCGGGAGCTCGCCCGCCCCGAGACCGCCGAGGCCGAGGGGCGGCCGTCCTCCGCCCGCAACCGCTTCCCCGGGATCGTCACCGCCGTGGTGCTCGGTGATGTCGCGGCCCAGGTGGAGATCCAGGCCGGACCGTTCCGGGTGGTCTCGCTGATCAGCCGGGAGTCCGCGGAGGAGCTCGAACTGGTGCCCGGCGCCCCCGCGACGGCCGTCATCAAGTCGACCAATGTGATGATCGAACGGCGCTGACCCGTCCGCCCACCGCCCGTCCACCCACCGCCCGTTCAGGAAAGGCCGACCACCGATGTCCCATCCGCCGCTGCCGTCCACCCAGAGCGCCGTGTTCGCGGTCGAGGCGATGGCCGCCCGGCACGGCCGCGAGGTCCGCGCAAGCCACGACATCGGCCGCGACCAGACCTTCGCCGGCCTCGTCGGCGCCGACGGCCCGGAGCTCGGCGCCGTCCCGCACGAGGCCCTGCTGGAGATAGCGGGCCACCCCGAGATCACCGTCCGCCTCTTCGTCCACGACGAGGCCGTGGTCACCCTCGACGGCATCGCCTTCGACGTCCCCCGGGACAGCGTGCCCGCCTTCCTCAACTCGGTCTGGACCGGCCTGGTCCACGTCAGGCAGCGGACCTTCCCACCCTCCTGCACGCTGATCGTCACCGTGCCCGGCGAGCCCGGCTACCGCGAGGCCGTCACCTACCACCACCTGTCCCCCTGGCTCGCGGGGAAGACCCGATGAGCGCCGCCGGGACCCCGGACCCCGCCCGCCCGGTGCTCGCCGTCGCCCACCGCGGCGACCCGTACCGCCACCGCGAGAACACCCTGCCCTCCGTCGGGTCCGCGCTCGCCGCCGGCGCCGACGCCGTCGAGGTCGACGTCCAGCTCACCCGGGACGGCGTGCCCGTCCTGCTGCACGACCCGACGCTCGAACGCCTCTGGGGCGACCCGCGCCCCATCCGCCGGGTCACCCTCGACCAGCTCGACGAACTGCGCGACGGCGCCCTCGCCGTGCCCACCCTCGCCGAGGCGGTCAAGACGGTGGCCGGAACCCCGGCCGCCCGGCTGCTCATCGACCTCGACGACCCGCACCCGGCCGCCGCCACCTGGGAGGCCGTCACCGCCCTCGGTGCCGAGCGGCGGGTCGCCTTCTGCGGCCCGGCCACCGCGATGCTCGCCGTCCGCGCCCTCGCCCAGGACGCCGAGATCGCGCTCACCTGGAAGCAGCCGGGCCTGCCCGCCCGGGCGCTGCTCGACGACCTGCGCCCGCGCTACCTCAACCCGCCGTTCGGCCTGGTCACCCCCGACCTCACGGCCGCCGCCCGGGACGCCGGGCTCGCCGTCTCCACCTGGACCGCCGACCTGCGCCGCACCATGCGCCGGCTGCGCGCCGCCGGCGTCGCCTCCATCACCAGCAACCGGATCGACGTGCTGCGCTCCGTGCTGGACGGCCGCCGGTGAGCGGGCCTCCCACCCCGGGCACCCGCGCGCTGCCGCTCGTCCAGGCCCGGATCGCCGACGCGTAGGGCCCGGGTTCGGGGCTCGTTCGTGCGTTCGGGTGGTCGTGCCCCGATGGAGTGGCGGACCGCGTTTCGTCCGTGCACGGTGGGCTGGGGCCGATTGAATCGACCCGCCCATCGAACGGCGGTGTCCCGTACGGCATCGCCCACACGACTGGAGTTCTCCGTGGCACCCGTACCCAACGGCGTCTACGCCATCGCCAGGCCCGGCGAGCAGTTGCTCACCCTGCAGGGGCCGAAGGACAACGTGATCCTCGTGCCGTCCACCGGCGAGCCCGGTGAGCAGGAATGGCAGGTGGACGGGCTCGACAACGGCAACGTCCACATCCGCAACCTCCGGCAGCAGTCGTACCTGGGCTACGAGGGCCCGCCGAGAGTCAACACGCAGGTCCAGGGGGTGCCCGAGCCCAAGGAGTGGGCGCTCTACCAGTCCTCGGAGCCGTCCACCTTCTTCGTCGTCGTCCCCGGAGGTCCCGTCGAGGGCGTCGAACTGGCCGTGGACCTCAGCCTGCTGAAGATCATCCCGCACCGGATCGCACTGCGGCCGCTGGAGGTCGGCGACCAGGGGCAGGCGTGGAGGTTTGAGTTCCACGAGTGAGCCCCCTGGGCTGAACGCCCGGGCCGGTGAGGGCCGGCCCGGGCGCTGCCGTCGGCGGGGCGCGCCGCGCATCCGACAAAGCGCATATTTGATCAGATCATCTGATGGTATGGGGCGATTCGGACCAATCGACCCACACGGAGGTGGGAATGTCGGGGGAGTCCCCGTCCGGCGGCGCGCCGGAGGAACACCGGGCGGACCACCGCAGGCCGTATCTGATGCTGCCGCCGGTGGTGCGGGCGGCGGCCGCCTGGTCGGCGGCGGTCATTCTGCTCCTGGCCGTCGCCGCGTTCGCGGTCTTCGCCGTGGTCGAGCTGCGGGCCGCCACCGTCCCGGTGATCCTGGCGCTGCTCGGCACCTCGCTGCTCCACCCCGTGATGTCCTGGATGGTCCGACGCGGTGTCAGCCGGGGTGTGGCCGCCGGGCTGACCTGCGCCGTGCTGGTGGTCGCCGTCGGCGGCGTGATCGCCCTGCTGGTCAACTCGCTGGCGCACAGCGCCCCGCAGATCGCCGCCGCGCTCCAGCAGGCCGGTGACCGGCTCGCCGAATGGCTCGGGCCCGTCGGCGAGAAGATCCGCCACGCCCTGGACAACGCCAAGGGCGAGACCAACTCTCTGGTCTCCGCCCTCACCAACAGCGTGATCTCCGGCCTCGGCCTCGCCACCCAGATCCTCACCGGCGGCGTCCTCGCGCTCGCCCTGGTCTTCTTCTTCCTCCGCGACGGCCACCGTACCGGCGAGGCCGTCCGCTCCTACCTCCCCGCCCGCACCGCCGAAACCGTCATCGCCTGCGCCGACCGGGCCTTCGAGGCGATGGCCGGCTTCATGCGCGGCACCACGCTGATCGCCCTGATCGACGCCCTCTTCATCACCATCGGGCTGCTCCTGCTCGGCGTCCCGGGTGCGCCCGGGCTCGGCGCCCTGGTCTTCATGGGCGCCTACATCCCGTTCGTCGGCGCCTTCCTCTCCGGGACGGTCGCCGTCCTGGTCGCCCTCGCCGACGGCGGTCTGGGCACGGCCGTCTGGGCGCTCGGCATCGTCCTCGCCGTCCAGGCCATCGAGGGCAACGTCCTCCAACCCCTCATCCAGAGCCGGACCGTGGAGCTCCACCCGGCCACCATCATGGTGGCCGTGGTGGCCGGAGCCGGTATCGCCGGCATCCTCGGGGCCCTGATCGCCGTCCCGCTCTGCGCCGCCGGGGTCGGGATCGTGTCCGTCCTGCGCAAGGCCGCCGGCCCGGGGCCCGGCCCGGCGGTGGAGCCAGGCCCGGAGCCGGACCCGGGCCCGACGTAGCGGCGTGGCCGGGGCCGAAGGGTGCGACGGGGAGCGCCCGGAGGGCCGCCCCGGTCTCCGGTCAGCCGGCGGCGAGGAGTTCGAGCGTATCGATCACGCGGTTCGAGAAGCCCCACTCGTTGTCGTACCAGGCGACCACCTTGATGTGGCGGCCGTCGACGCGGGTGAGCGCCGAGTCGAAGATCGACGAGGCCGGATTGCCCGTGATGTCGGACGACACGAGCGGGTCGTCCGAGTACTCGAGCACGCCGGCGAGCGGTCCCCGCGCCGCGGCGCGGTACGCCGCCAGCACGTCCTCGCGCGTCACGTCGCGGGCGACGGTCGTGTTGAGTTCGACGATCGACCCCACCGGGACCGGCACGCGGATCGAGTCGCCCGACAGCCTGCCGTCGAGCCTCGGCAGCACGAGGCCGATCGCCTTGGCGGCGCCCGTCGTGGTCGGCACGATGTTGACGGCGGCCGCGCGGGCCCGGCGGGCGTCGCGGTGCGGACCGTCCTGGAGGTTCTGCTCCTGCGTGTAGGCGTGCACCGTCGTCATGAAGCCGTGCTCGATGCCGGCGAGATCGTCGAGCACCGCGGCCAGCGGGGCAAGGGCGTTGGTCGTGCAGGAGGCGTTCGAGACGATCGTGTGCGTGGCCGGGTCGTACGCGTCGGTGTTGACCCCGAAGGCGAGCGTGACATCGGCGCCGTCCGCCGGCGCGCTGATGAGCACCCGCTTCGCGCCCGCGTCGATGTGGGCGCGGGCGGCCGTGGCCGATGTGAAACGGCCGGTCGCCTCGAGCACGATGTCGATGCCGAGTCCGGCCCACGGCAGCCGCGCCGGTTCGCGCTCGGCGAGCACGGTGATGCGGCGGCCGTCGACGACGAGGGCGTCCCCGTCGACGGTCACCGGGCGGCCGAGCCGGCCCGCCGTCGTGTCGTAGGCGAGCAGCCGTGCGAGGGCGGCGGGCTCCGTGAGGTCGTTGACGGCGACGACCTCCAGGTCGCTGTCGCGTTCGAGCAGTGCGCGCAGCACATTGCGTCCGATGCGGCCGAATCCGTTGATGGCGATGCGAGTCATGAGTGGCGTCCCTTGTTCGGTTCGCCATCAGGTTCTCGCGCGGCATCCGCCGGTGACAGCGGCGTGATCGCCACGGTCCGAAAGGATCGCGCCACGTGGTGGCGGGCTACTCGCCCTGGGCGAAGGTGCGCCGGTACTCGCTCGGCGTGGTGCCGAGGATGCGCTGGAAGTGCAGCCGCAGATTGGCACCGGTGCCGAGGCCGACGTCGGCGGCGATCTGCTCGATGCTCCGCTGCGAACGTTCGAGCAGCTCACGGGCCACGTCGATGCGGGCGCGCATGACCCACTGCATCGGCGTGTACCCCGTGTCCTCGACGAAGCGGCGCGAGAACGTGCGCGGCGACACCGCCGCGTGCCGGGCCAGCACATCGAGGGTGAGGGGCTCGCCGAGCCGGTGAAGCGCCCACTCCCGGGTGGCGGCGAACCGCTCGCCGAGCCCCTCGGGCACACTGCGCGGCACGTACTGAGCCTGGCCGCCGCTGCGGTAGGGGGCGGCGACCAGGCGCCGCGCCGCGTGGTTCGACGCGGACACCCCCAGGTCGCCGCGGAGGATGTGCAGGCACAGGTCGATGCCCGAGGCGGCGCCGGCCGATGTCAGCACGCTGCCCTCGTCGACGAAGAGAACGTTCTCGTCGACCTGAACGAGCGGACGCTTCGCTTTGAGCGCCCGGGTGTAGTGCCAGTGCGTGGTGGCGCGCTTGCCGTCGAGCAGGCCCGTGGCGGCGAGCGCGAAGGCGCCCGTCGAGATGGCGGCGAGCCGCGCGCCCCGGTGGTGGGCGGCGATCAGCGCGTCGACGACGGCCTGTGGCGGGTCGTCACGGTCCGGGTGCCGGTAGCCGGGGACGAAGACGATGTCGGCCCAGACAAGCGCGTCGAGGCCGTGGGCGACGGAGTACGAGAGACCGTCGCCGCCGGTCACGAGGCCGGGCGCCGCGCCGCACACCCGTACCTCGTACGGCATGCTCGCGCGGGTCGTGAACACCTGCGCGGGAATGCCGACATCGAGAGGCTTCGCGCCTTCGAGCACGAGGACGGCGACGTGATGCGGGGGTGAGGCTGGCACGGGGACGAGGGTACGCGGGGTGCGGGGGCGCATCGGCCCGGCAGACTTCCGGCCCCGGTCGCCACGGGGTTGCCGCCCGGGGAGCCCGCGTGCGAGGATCGGCCCTAATGCGACAGAAGTCGTGATAGTGAGAGCCGGGGGTCTGATGGAACGGCGTGTGTTCGAGCGGTTCGCGGTCGCGGACGGGGCGGCCGGACCGTACGGGATCACCGCCGGGCCGGACGGGGCGCTCTGGTTCACCCTGGTGCACGCCGGGGAGATCGGGCGGCTGGCCGCCGACGGGACGGTGCGGCGGTTCGGGCTCGGCGCGCCGGGATGCGGGCCGTCGGTGATCACCCCCGGGCCGGACGGCGCGCTCTGGTTCACCCGGATGCGGGACCACCGGATCGGGCGGATCGACACCGGGGGGCGGGCGTGCTCGTACGAACTGCCGACGGCCGGGGCCGGTCCGTTCGGGATCACCGCCGGGCCGGACGGGGCCCTCTGGTTCACCGAGTGGGGCGCCGACCGGATCGGCTGCCGCACCCCCGACGGCCGCATCGCCGCCTACGAACTGCCCGTCCCGGGCTCCGAGCCGCACGGCATCACCGTCGGGCCGGACGGCGCCGTCCACGCGGCCCTGGAGACCGGCGAGATCGTCCGACTGGCGCCCTGATCCGACGGCCGGTCAGGACGGCGCGGCCGCACGGGCGGTGGCGGCCGGGCCCCGACCGGGCTTCGGCCGGGAAACGACCGGTCGGCGACCGGAGGCACCGGTTCAATGGGACGGGTGGCCGCGACTTGTCGGCCCCGACCGGCGGTGCCATTCTGTCCGGCATGCCGCCGAACGACCTCGATGACCATGCGTCGGTTCTGCGGGAGGTACGGGAGGTGCGGCGACTCGGCCTGGTCCGGCTGCGGGACGCGCGGCTGCCGCTGCTGACCCGCGCCGCGGCCGGGAACGCGCCCCAGCCGGGCCGGCCCGCACCCGCCCTCGTCGAACACCTGCTGCGCGCCGCCACGGCCCGGATCGAGGCCGGCTTGCTGCGCACCGCCGCCGAGTACAGCCTCGGCCTGGCGCAGGGCACCCGGGACTGGCCGCCCGCCGACCGGCGCAAGCGGGCCGCCGGCGTCTACGGGGTGAGCGTCGAGCGGTTCCGCAAGCACCACGAGGTGCTCGTCCTGGGTGAGGTCGCCGAGCAGGTCCTGCGCATCGCGGCGGGCGCCGCGACGGGCCCCGCGGCCGGGGAGCGGCCGTTCGCGGCCCGCCACCGGACGCTCCACGTGCGGGCCGGCGGCACGGCCGGGACGGTCACCCTGCATGTGCACCCGGTCGACCTGCTGCGCGACGTCGACGTGGTGGTCTCGCCCGCCAACACCTATCTGGCGCTGCCGGAGACGTACAAGTCGTCGGTCGCCGCCGCGCTCCGCCGGGCCGGTGCGCGGCGCGGCCCGGCCGGGGACGTCGTCGAGGACCTCGTCCACGACGAACTGCGGGCCTGGGCCGCCCGGAACGGCGTTTCGGGGCGGGCGGTCCAGCCGGGCACCGTGGCCGCGACCGGTGCCGGGGCACTGGAACGGCAGGGCGTGCGCCGGATCTACCACGCGGCCGTCGCGGTGCCCCGGGCGGGGACCAACGACTACGACGTGCTGCCCGCCGACGTCACCCGGGCCGTCGCCCGGGCGCTGGCCCTGCTCGCCGAGGAGTCCGCAGGCTTCACCCCGCCGCTGCGGTCGGTCTGCCTGCCGCTGCTGGGCTCCGGGCGCGGCGGACTGCCGTACGCGGTCAGCCTCGCCGCGCTCTGGGCGGCCGTCGAGGCGGAGCTGGCGCGCGGCGCCGGCTGGGACATCCACCTGGTGGTGCGCGGCGGCGTGGCGGGCGCGCTGGTGGAACGGTTGATGACGACGGGGGGAGGGCCCTGATGGATCCGCAAGCCGTACTGGCGGCGGCCGCGGCCGACTGGGAGCGGCTGGCCGCACTGATCGGCGCCGAGGGGCTGCGACGGCTCGCCGGGCCGCTCGGCGCGATGAGGGACACCGGGACGAGGGACCCGGCGGACGGCCGCCCGGCCGAGGCCGCGGCCCGGCTGCTGCTCGACCTGCTGCCCGCCGACGAGGCCGGCCGGCTGGACCGGGCCGCCGGGGCCAGGTACGCGACCGCGGCCGCCGACGGCACCGCCGCGGACTTCCGCGCGGACGACCTCGCGGTGCTGGTCCTGGACGGGCACCGGATGGTCGGCCCCGTCCTCGGGGAGGTCCGCCGCCGGCTGCTCGCGGCCACCGCGGTGGACCGGGCGGAGCTGGACCGGCTCGGCGGCGACCCGCGGGCCCCCGGACTGCTGCGGCTGGCCGGCCCCGGCGGGCACGAGCGGCTGCCGCGCTTCCAGTTCGACGCCGCCGGCCGGCTCCGGCCCACCGTGCTGGCGGTCAACACCCTGCTCGGCGCCGACCGGGACCCGTGGGGCGTGGCCGACTGGTGGCTGTCGCCCAACGCCTGGCTCGGGGCCGCTCCGGCGGAACTGCTCGGCACCGGCCGGGAGCACGAACTGACCGATGCCGCCGGGTATCTGGCGGAGGGGGAGTAGCACCGTGGTGAACGTCCGACCGCCCCGGGAACTCCCCGGCGCCCCCGCCCGGCTGACCCTGCCCGCCGGTACCCCGCTGTTCCGCCTGCACTCGGCCCGCCGGGCCGCCACGGCCTTCAACCCCGCGCCCGCCGACTGCCTCTACGGCGGCGGCCGGTTCGACGCCACCCGCTGCGACCGGTACGGCTATCTCTACGCCGGGCTCACCGCCGAGTCGGCCGTCTGCGAGTCGCTGCTGCGCTCGGTGCCGTTCGACCCGGCCGGCACGCCCCGTCTGGTGCCGCGGGCCGCCGTGCGCGGGCGGCGGCTCTCCTTCCTGCGGCTGGCCGCCGATCTGGAGGTGCTCTCCCTGCTCACCGGCCGGGACCTGGCGAGCGTCGGCCAGGACTCGTGGCTGGTCCAGGCCGAGGCCGCGGAGTACCCGTTCACCCGGCACTGGGGTCACTGGATCCGTGAGCACTGCGACCCGTGGGCCCAGGCCTTCGTCTGGCCCTCCAAACGGGAACCGGGGGACCGGGTGGTGGTGCTGTTCGGTGACCGCTGCCCCGCCGACGCCCTGGTGCGGGCGGACACCCCGCCCGTCGACCTGGACACCGCCGAGGGCACCCGGTGGCTCGACCTCCTCCTGGAGCCCTACCAGGCCAGGGTCGCCCCGGCGGAGGACGGGCGGTGACCGTCGGGGGCGGCGGGCCGCTGGACCAGGACGGGCTGGCTGAACACGACGGACTGGTGGAGCAGGACGGACTGGTCGGCCTGGTGCTGGAGGCCCGCGCCCTGCGCGCGCGGTACGGCGAGGTCGCGGACGAACCGCCCGGGCGGCGGCGGGAGTTCCTCGACGCGGCGGTGCGCCGGCACGAGGAGGTGCTGCCGCACGCCCGGCCCGGCGGCCCGGAGGCCGCGGAGCTGCACGAGGGTCTCGGGCTGCTGCACTTCGAACGGTACGCCGCCGGCGGCGGGGCGCCCGACGCCGAGCGCTCCGTACGGCACCTCCGGGCGGCGCTCGACGCCGCACCGGAGGACAGCGACCTGCCGCTGCTCCGGTTCGAACTCGCCCGCTCCCTGATGGCGCACGGTCAGGAGAGCGCGGGGCGCGAGCCGTTGGAGGAGGCGCTGGCCCTCCTCGGCCGGGCGGTGGACGACTCCGGCGACGGTCCGGCCGGGCCGCCCCGGTGGCGGCGGGACGCGGTGGCCCGACGGATCGTGATCCGGACGGTGCTGCTCTGGAGCTGGCAGGACGACGGCCAGATCGGGCCCGCGATGGGCGAGTTGGAACCCCTGCTGGCCGAGCCCGGCGCTCTGGACGAGCTGCCCCCGCCCTTCGTCGGCGTCTTCGGCCGGCTGGTCCACGAGCAGGCCGCCCGGCGCGCGGACCCGGCCGGACGGGACCGCGGCATCGGCCTCGTCCAGCTGGCCGTGGAGCGCTGGCAGCCGCAGTGGCACGGACCGGTCGCGGGGGAGGCCGTCCTGCTGGCGATGCTCCAGAAGACCCGCTACGACGAGGACCGCGACCCCGGCCGGCTGACCGCCGTGCTCGACGGCACCACACGGGCGCTCGCCGCCGAGCACCTGGACCCGGCCCTGCGGCCGGTGATCAGGGCCCTGGACGGCTGGACCCGCCAGGAGCTCGCCGAGCGCGTCCCCGGCTCGGTGGAACCGCCGGCCGCACTGGACCAGGACCTGGGCGAGGCCTTCCGGGAACTGCTCGGCATCGTGGAGGCGGGGGAGACCTTCGTCGGCTTCACCGACGCCGGTGCCAACGCCACCCTGCGGGGGATCGGCGGGCGGGACCGGCTGCGCGCCGAGTTCGAGCGGCTCTTCGCGCAGTGGCGGACCATGGACCCGGCCGACGCGCGGTACGCCCCGTTCGCCCGGCAGCTGCTCGAACTGATCCCCGTCTTCCAGCCGTTGGGCGTCGACGTCCCGCCCGAGCGGGCCGTCGCGCTGTTCCGGGCCGCGGCCGCGGCGGAGCGGGACCCGGCCGCCCTCGGTGTGCTGCACCTCCGCTACGGCCACGTCCGCCTGCTCGCCGGCCTGGCGGGCGACACCGCGGCCCTGGCCGACGCCGTCGAACACCTCGACACCGCGGCCGGCCTGATCCCCGAGACGGACAGCGGGCACCGGGAGGCCCTCGCCACCCTGCGCGCCATGGCCCTGGCCCAGCGCGGACAGGTGACCTCCGGGGTCGACGACCTGGAGGCCGCGATGGCGGCCCTGGCCCGGCAGCGTGAACTCCCGGACACCACGCCGTATCTGCGCTGGCTCCTGGACGCGCAGCTCGCCGGGCTGGAGACGCTCCAGGCCGCCCGGCGCGAGGACCTGCCGACCGCGGAGCGGGCCGTCGCCCGGCTGGCCGAACTGTACGCGGCGCTGGAGGAGGGGGATCCCGCCCGCGGCGAGGTCTGGACCCAGCTGGAAGGCGCCCGGGTGGCGCGGGACCACGTCGCCCGCGCCCTCGGCGTCCCCCCGCGCGCCGAACCGGGGCTCGGCCCTCCCACCCTGGCGGAGCTGCGCGGGCTGGCGGCCCGGCTGCCGCGCGGGCAGCGGGCCTGGGTGCTCGGCGACGGTGGCCTCACCCGGGTGCGGCACGCGCGGGACTACGACCCGAAGCTCCTCGACGAGGCGGCCGAACTGCTCCGGGAGGCCATCGGCCTGACCGACGAGGGCACGGACGACTGGCTGCGCTACACCGGCGCGCTGGGCAGCACCCTCTGCACCCGGGCGGCGGGGCGGGGCGACCGGGCCGGGCTGGACGAGGGCATCGCGCTGCTGGAACGGGCGGCCGAGCTGGCGGGCGGGCCGGAGCACCGGCTCTGGCCGGTCGTCGGCTCGACGCTGGGCCGCGCCTACCGCACCCGCGCCGACCCGGCCGCGGACGACCGCCGGCGCGGGCGGCGGTGCGGGCTGGACGCGGTGCGCGGCTACTCCTGGCTGGCGCTGCTCCAGTCCGGCACCCGGCAGGCCGCCGAGGCCACCGGGCTCGCCACCGACATCGCGCTGGAGGTGGCCGCCTGGTGCCTCGCGGACGACGCGCCCGAGGACGCGGTGGCGGCCCTGGACTCCTGCCGGGGGCTGGTCCTGCACGCCGCGACCACGTCCAGGTCCGTCCCCGAACTGCTGGACGCCGCAGGCCTGCCGGACCTCGCCGGGGAGTGGCTGGCCGCCGCGGGCGGGCCCGGTGGGGCGGCCGACGGCGTGCCGAGCGAACTGCGCCGCCGGGTCCTCACCGGTCTGACCGGTGCCGACCACGGGCGGACGCCCGCGCGGCTGCTCGCCACGCCCACCCCGGCGGAGATCGGCGCCGCCCTGGTCACGCTCCGCGCGGACGCCCTGGTCTACCTGGTGCCCGCCTCCGACGACCACCCGGGGGCCGCCGTGCTGGTCACCGCGGACGGTGCGGCGCACTGGCTGCCGTTGCCGCTGCTGCGCGAGGACGCGGCGGCGCTGCGGGCCTATCGCCCGGCCGGCCCGGCGGCCCGTGACCTCGGGCCCGCGCCGTCGGCCGGCGCCCCGTCCGGCCCGCCGCCGTTGCGCCGGCGGCTCGACCGGCTCTGCTCCTGGGCCTGGTACGCGGCGCTGCGGCCGCTGCTGGACCTGCTGGTACCGCCCGCCGGGCGCAGCCGTCCGCCGTCGCTGGTCCTGGTGCCGATGGGCGGGCTCGACGTGGTGCCCTGGCACGCCGCCTGGTCGGAGCCGGAGACGGCGGGCCGGCGCCGGTACGCCCTGGAACGGGCCGAGATCTCCTACGCGGCCTCGGCCCGCCTGTTCTGCGACGTCGCCGCCCGCCCGGCCGTCCCGCACGACGGCAGCGCGCTCATCGTCGGTGACCCGACCGGGGACCTGTGGTACGCGGGCGAGGAGGCCGACGCCGTCCAGCGGGTCTTCTACCCGCGCGGCGCCTTCCACGGCCGCCGGGCCGGGGCGGGTACGGCCGGGGTGGACGGCCCGGGCACCCCGGCGGACGTGCTCGGCTGGCTGCGCTCGGGGGCGGGCGCGGGCGGCGTCCTCCATCTGGCCTGCCATGCGACGGTGGCGGCCAACCAGCACCACAGCTCGTATCTTCTGCTGAGCGGCGGGGAGCTGGCGGCCGAGGAGCTCACCGGGGCGGCCGGGCGGCCGGCAGGCGGGCTCGAACTCGTCGTGCTCGCGGCCTGCCGCAGCCATGTCTCGGGGCGCGGCCGCAATGAGGCGTACAGCCTGGCGACGGCGTTCCTGGTGGCCGGCGCCCGTTCGGTGGTCGGCTCGCTGTGGCCGGTGCCCGACGAGGCGACCTCGGTGCTGATGTTCATGACGCACCACTTCCTCCGGGTGGAGGCCGAGCCGCCGGGACGGGCGCTGCGGCGGGCCCAGCTCTGGATGCTGGACCCGCACCGCAGACCGCCGCCGGGCATGCCGGCGGAGCTGGCCGCGCGGTCCGCGGCGGTGGAGCCGGACGACCTGTCGGCCTGGGCCGGGTTCACCCATCTCGGCCGGTGAACCACGGCCGGCCCGGCACGGCCTCGGCCCGGTCCCGGCCCGGGACGCCTCAGCCCGGGACGCCTCAGCCCGGGACGACGGTGCGCAGCGCGAGGGTCAGCGCCGCCCACCGGCCGGCGGCCGGGGGTCGCGCCGGGCCCAGGTCGCGGGTGCCGGCCGGCGGGGCGGGGCGGAACACGCCGTCGGCCCCGTCGGCCCCGTCGGCCGTGCCCCGGTCGGCCGGCCCGTCCTGTTCCCAGGCTCCGAACTGGAAGGGCAGGGTGTTCAGTTCGCCCTCCGCGACGATGAGCTTGAGCCAGTCCCTGGCCTGGGCGCCGGGCCGCGGCGGCCGGCCGGGCGGCAGTCGCAGGTGCACCGGCTCGCCGTCCAGCGCGTGGCCGGTGCCGCCGGGCGCGACGAAGTGGCCGGGGAACAGGGCCGGGGAGCTGGCGTAGCTGTCGGTGAGGTTGAGCAGAACGCACCAGAGCGGACGGCGGCGCGAGCGGTTGCGGATCCGGACCGAGACCCGTGGTTCGCGCGGTCCGTCCGGGCCGTCGCCGTAGTGGCAGAGGATCTCCCCGGAGCCGTCGGGTGTGACGGCCGCGGCGCCGTCCCAGGGCACGACCTCGATCCGGGCGAGCGAGCCGAAGGACGGGTCCGGATTGGCGAGGTCCCGCAGTTGGTGCCAGCGGGCCAGGTGGACCAGGCAGCGGGCGATCCGCCGGGCGTCGTCGGCTCCGGCCAGCGGGAGCGGCGGGACGGCGGGCGAGCCGTCGCGCAGCAGGATCCGGGCCCGGCCCTCGTGGACCGTCACCCGCAGCAGGGTCCCGCTCGCGGCCGCGGCCCGCGGGACGGTCCGCAGCAGCGGCGAGGGCCGGCCGCCCGGGCCCGCCGAGGCGAGCGCCGCGGCCAGCCGGGCCACCGCCCCGGACCGGGCGGCGGGAGCCTCCAGCAGGACCGAGACGGGCGGCAGGGCGAGCGCGGAGAGCGTCACCGGGTGGGCGACGGCGGGGTCGGGGCCCGGCCCGGACGGGTCGGCCGGCTCGACCAGGGTGCGCTCGGCGTGGACCTCCCGGGTGGCCAGGACGCACGGCGGCGTGCCGTCGGAGGGCAGGGTGGTCCACTCGGTGGCCAGGCCGGCGCTGCCGGTGGGCAGTCCGTGGCCCGCGCCGCAGTCCACCTGCCAGCCGGAGCCGCCGAGGCTCAGCAGGTACGGGCCGGGTCGGTGCGGGGCGCCGCCGAGCAGCGGGCGGTCGGCGGGGCCGCCGGCGTCGGTCGGCCAGAGCACGGGGTGCTGGCGGTCGCCGGAGCGCTGCACCCGGGCGTGGGCGGCCGCGAGGAGCCGTCGGCAGCTGAGCGCCGGGCCGCCGTGTTCGCCGAGCGCGCCGAGCAGGGCATGGGTGAAGACCCCGTGCCGCCGTCCGTCGAACCAGTCCTCGTAGGCGGGCTGGTTCAGCCGGGCGGCCGCCAGCAGGACGTGGCCGGGGCCGGGGCCGGCCGTCGGGCCACCGCCTGCCGCGCGGACGGGGGCCGCGACGGGCGCCGACGCGTGCCAGGACGGGTCCGGGGGCAGATACCGGGGCGTACCCGCCGCGTCCCGGGTGGCGCCGCCGGCGAAGCAGCAGTCCAGCACCGCGGTGACCTGCGCGCCACCGGCCGCGACCCCGTCCAGCAGGGGCCGTAGCAGTTTGTCCGGCAGCGGGCCGTCGGCGCAGACCAGGGCCTGGCAGCGGCCGGTCGGCTCGATCCGCTGCTCCTCGGCCGTGGCGGCGAACTCGGTGCCGTGGCCGGAGAACCAGAACAGCGCGGTGTCCCCGGGACCGGCCTGCCCCAGGTGTTCGCGGATGCCCGCCACGACGGACCCGAGGGTGGCCGCCCCGTCCAGCAGCGAGCGGGCGCGGACCTCGACGCCGCGCTGCCGGCGCAGCCAGGTCCCGGCGGCCGCCACGTCGTTGACGCAGCCGCCGAGAGCGGGCCAGTCGGCCGACGGGTACGTGTTGATGCCCACCAGGAGTGCGTAGACGGTCGTCATGGGCAGAGTCTGGCAGGCGCGTTGGGTGCGCCGGGGCGCGGACCGGGGTGTGAACCGGGCGGAACGCGGTTGTCTCCTGGTCGTCTCCCGGTCGTCTCCCGGGCAAACGGTGCCCCTCACCAGGCGGGCTTCGCAATGATGGGGGCGATCACTATTCTTCTCCACCGCGCCGTCCGACCGGACGCGCGGTCGCAGGACCAACTCGGGGGATCCATGGCCAGTTTCGAACAACCCCGGCGGGTCGTCCGCCCGGTGCCCACGGAGCAGGACGGGACCGGCCTGCGGCCGCCGGTGCGGACGAGCCCGCCCCGGCCCGTCGCGGCGGGCGAACGGCTGAGCCGCCGGACGGACGAACTGCTGGACGCCGTCGCCCGGTTGGACGCCGGGCTGGAGCCGGGCGCGGCGCGGGACCTGGCGCGGTGGCTGGCGGACCGGTACGGCAGTGCCCACGGCGGTGTGCCGCTGGGCTTCCTCGCCACCTGCCGGCTCGGAGCGCCCTACGTCGACCACCAGTTGACGCTCGATCACGCGGTGCTGCGGCACTTCGCGCCCGGTGACCCGGTGCCGGAGCCGTTCCGGGCCGCGCGGATGCTGGTGCGCACCGGGGCGTACGCCTATGTCGAGGTGTACAGCGACGGCCTGCTCCTGCCGGTGTTCGCCGACGGCGGGGTGGTCCGCCCGTGAGCCCGTGCCGCACCCGCGGGTTCCTCGTCCGCCCGCGCCACGTCCGCCCGTGCCCCGAACGCCCGCGCCACGCACCGGAGCGCCGTCGAGGGGGAGCCGTATGAACGAGATCGACTTCGTCCTGCGCCGCCAGCTCGCGGACGTCGACCGGCAGGTCAGATACGTCCAGGAACAGGTCGGCGGGCTGGTCGGGAAGGTCGACGCGGTCGGCGCCGCCCAGCACCGGGCGCACGGCGAACTGCGGCAGCTGCGCGACGACTTCCTCGCCTTCGTCCGGCAGTTCGAGCTCTCCTCCAACGTGCAGCGGGCCGAGACCAGGATCGGCGTCATCCAGGACGAGATGGACCACCGGTTCGGCCACCACCGGACCGTCCGGCGCACGGCCGTGGGCATGCTCCAGGCCTTCGACCTCGGGGTGGTCTCCGAGGAGACCGTCCGCGCGGTCAGCGAGCAGCTCATGATCCAGACGCCGCGCTACTGGCTCGCCCCCGCCCTGGTCGCCCTCGCGAGCTGGGCCGCCGACGACCCGGGGCTCTGCGACCGGGCCGTCGAGGAGGCGTTCCGGCGCTCCCCGGGCCGCACCTCGCTCTTCTTCGCCCTGGTGCTGCGCCGGCAGGGCCGCCTGGACCCGGCCGCCCGCTGGCTGCGGCACTACCTGCTCGCCCAGGACCCGGCGGCGCTGGGCCGCGAGTTCACCGTCATCCTGGAATCCGTGGCGCAGGGGGCGTTCGGTCCGGCCAGCCGCGCCGTCCTGGCGGACACCATGACGGTCTGGCACGAGCGGCTCGAAGCCGACCCGGGGGCCAGGACCGCCCAGGTCCGCCGCTGGCGGGCCGCGCTGGACGCCCTGCCGACGCCCGCCGGCGTCGGCGAGTTCCCCCGGCTGGCCGCGGTCTCCCCGCAGTGGCCGCAGCTGGGCGCCGCGCTGGGTGCCGCACGGGCGCAGCGGACCGTCCTCGACACCTACCGCGCCGTCATGACCGGGGAGCCGATGTCCCACCCCCGGCTGCTGGACGCGATCGACGACATCCTGGACCGCCTGGTCGGCGAGTACGACGCCGAGGAGCTGCCGCTGCGGCGCGACCTCGCGCTGCAACGGGCCGTCGTGGAGCACGACGGGGACGTGGACGCCGCCCGGCAGGCCGTCGCCGTGAACGCGGCGGGTCTGGAGCCGGCCATGGACCTCCTCAGCCTGCAGTCGACCGCCGCCCTCACCCCGGCCGCGATCGGCGCCTCGCCCGCCACCCGGCGGCTGGCCGTCGCGGCCTGCCGGGAGTGGTTCACCGAGGCGCACGCCGGCTTCGGTCGCGACTACCGGATGGCCCAGCCGTCCGACGTCCAGGTCGTCCTGGGCACCGCCCCCGGGCCCGCCCCGGCGGGGCCGCGGATCCCCCCGTGGACCGGCTCGCTCAACACCCCGCAGGCCGAACTGGAACAGTCGCTCGGCCGGCACTGGGACGAGCACACCCGGCCCCTCGTCCAGTCGCTCGTCTTCCCGCTCCGCCGCCACCTGCTGCTGCTCGGCGGCGTCCTGCTGGCGATCGTCCTGCTGCTCGGCCGCGCGGACGCCGCCCGCGCCGCCGGTCTCGCGACCGTGGTCGGCGGGATCTGGGGCGTCCTGCTGTACGTGCGCCACCGGCGGTCCGCCACCGCGCTGGCCGCCGCCCGCAAGGCGCTCGCCCACAGTCGGGAGGAGGCGTTCCGGGACCTGCGCGCGGCGGCGGCCGAACTGACCGACTGGCAGAGCGCCTTCCGGGCGGCCGACGCCGTCGAGGCCGAGGTCAGGGCGATGCTGGCCGACCTGGCCACGGCCGGCCACGCCCGGAACCCCTACGACGGGCGCTCCGTCCGGCCGGACGCCTCCGGATCGTCCCACCCGCCGCGAGGAGGCACCCGGTGACCGACCACCAGCCGAACGTCCCGCCGCCGCCGCGCCGGCCGCCGACCACCCCGTGGGCGGCCGCGCCCCGGGCCGGTGGTCCCGAGCCCGCCGCGCCCGCCACCGGCCGGCTGCGCCGGATCGTCGACCGGCTGCCGGACTGGGAACCGCTGCCGCCCGGCGAGGCCCTGGTCCGCCGGCCCGGCAGCGCGTCATGAGGTTCCGCCGGACCGCCCGGCAGCCGCGGCAGGCGCCGCCCGGCGGCGAGTACCAGCGCTGGGCGGACTACCTGGAACGCTGGTCCGAGGGCGCGCCGGAGGACCCGGACGGCCTGCCGGCGCTCGACCCGGCGCGCTACCCGGCCGACACCCTGGCGCGGCTGGCCGGGCGGATCTCCGAGGCGCTGGGCGCGCGGTTGCAGGGCTGGTCCGACGCCCTGGTGTCCGCGCTCAACGCGACCGGCGACGAGTTCGCGTTCGGCCGGGCGCTCACCCAGGCACGTACCGGGCTGCACCGGATCCGCGCCCTGGCGGCCCACCCCGGTCTGCCCGAGGACCTGCGCACCCGGCTGACCGCCACCGTGGACGAGCAGGTCCGGCGTGTCCAGGAGGACCTGGAGCGGGGCCTCGACCGCCGCAGCGCCGCGGGCCGGGACCCGGGGTGGGTCGAACAGCGCCGCCGCACGCTGCGCGACAACCCGCTCACCGCCGTCCTCGCCCAGCGGCCCCCGGCCGATCCGGCCGGCTGGGCCTACGACCACGCGGCGGCCCCGGGCCGCCGCGTCGTCCCGGGCACCCCGCCCCGCCCACCGAAGGACTGACGCCACCATGCCGAACTACGCCGAGAGCCTCGCGGACCTCGACAGCTACCTCACCGCGCGGGTGCCGGTCATCGGCCTGCGCAGCATCGAACAGCAGCGCGCGCTGCGGCTGGTGACGGAGATCGCCACCCGGCCGCGCCGCAGCGGCCAGCAGTTCTGGATCTACACCAGGGCGACCGGCCTGCGCGATCTGCGGACCAACAGCACCGTCCAGGACGACCGCTCGCTGACCGGGGCGATGGAGTTCGCCGCGGCCCAGTTCACCAGCCGGGCGCAGGCCACGCTGATCCTGGTGGATCCGGACGGCCTGGAGAACGACACCCCGTTCACCCGCCATGTCGCCGAGCTCGCCCGGCTCGCCGACGCCAACGCGGGCTGCATCGTGCTGATCACCGACAGCCCGATCTGGAGCGGCCTGCAACGGCTCGGGATGAGCCTGCAGCTGGACCTCCCCGACGCCGACGAGATGTACCGCACCGTCACCGGCTTCCTGGACGACCACCGCGGCGTGGTGCCGATCGACTGGAGCGAGGACGACGCCCGGCGGGCGGCCGAGTTCCTGATCGGCGTCACCGAGGCGGAGGCGGTCAACCTGATGGCGACCGTGGTCGCCCGCGGGGCCGTCCGGCGGGAGGACGTGATGGTGCTGGCCAGTGCCAAGGACCGGATCTTCAGCGATCTGGCCGGGCTGGAACGGGTCCAGCTCAAGGACGCCGACTACGCGGTCGGCGGGCTCGCCAGCCTGCGGGCCTGGCTGGACCGCAAGCACCGGCTGATGCACGCCGACCTGCGCGGCAGCGGGCTGCGGCCGCCGCGCGGCGTCCTGCTGGTCGGTGTGCCGGGGTGCGGCAAGTCGCTCTCGGCGAAGGCGATCGCGTCCCAGTGGCGGCTGCCGCTCTACCGGCTGGACATGGCGAGCATCCACGGCAAGTACCTCGGCGAGTCCGAGGGCCGGATGCGGGAGGCGCTGGACACCGCCGACCGGGTGTCGCCGTGCGTGCTGTGGATCGACGAGATCGAGAAGGGGCTGGCGGGCCGCAACGACGGGACGGGCGTGCCGCAGCGCGTCATCGGGCACTTCCTGTTCTGGCTCCAGGAGTCGCGGTCCCGGGCGTTCGTCGTCGCCACCGCCAACGACGTCCGGGGGCTCCCCCCGGAGCTGCTGCGCAAGGGGCGCTTCGACGAGCTGTTCTTCGTCGACCTGCCCGACCCGCAGGACCGCCGGGAGATCATCGAGCTGTACTACCGGCGCTACCTCAAGGCCGAGCCGGCCGGCGACCAGGTGGACCTGCTGGTGGACCTCTCCGAGGGCTTCGCCGGGTCGGACATCGAGGCGGCCCTGCACGAGGTCGGCGCCGAGGTGTTCCTCAACGGCGGCGCCGAGCGGCTGAAGCCCTCCTTCGTGCTGGACACCTTCGCCAACACCACACCGTTCAGCCGGACCAACCCGGAGCGGATCGAGGAGATCCGCGCCTGGGGCCGTGACCGGGCCGTCCCGGCGGGGCGTTCGACGGTCGCCGGGCCGGCCGGGCCGGCCACCGGCGGCCGGCGGGTGGTGTTCATGGGGGACTGACCGGGCCGCCCCCGTCCGGCTGCCCGGGCGGGCCTGCCGGATCCGGTGCGCGCCGCCCGGCCGCTACCCGCGGGTGTCGAGTTCGGCCGCGAGTTCGCAGAGCGCCGCGCGGTCCGGGCGGCCGGTCTTGCCGAGCAGGTTCGCCATGTGCTTCTCCACGGTGCGCGGCGAGATGGACAGGTTCCGTGCGATCTGCTGGTTGCCGGGCCGGTCCGCGAGCATGACGAACACCTCGTACTCGCGCAGCGTCACCCCGCAGGCCCGCAGCCGGGCCGGGATCTGGTCCCGGCCGCCGCGGTGCTGGGCGACGCTGGCCCCGGCCCGGCGCAGCAGTGCCCGGCAGGCCCCGGCCACCGGCTGGATCTCGGTGTCGTGGAAGTACTCCTCGGCGGTGCGCAGCCAGGACACCGGGTCGCCCCAGCCGTCGGCGAGCGCGGCCTCCGCGGTGAGCCGCAGCGCCAGGTGGTGGGCGAGCGGGAACGGCCCGGCCGCCGCGCGGGCCTCCTCGACCGCGCGGGCGGCGTCGTCCCGGCGGCCCTCGCGGCCGAGCAGGACGGCGTCGGCGAACCCCAGGAACTGGCGGTTCCAGGCGAGTTCGGCGGCCGGGGCGGCGGCGGCCTTCTCGAAGTCGGCGCGTTCCCAGGCGCCGTCCGTGACCTCCAGCAGCGGGTGCAGTCCATGCCGTCCGGCCAGGTAGAAGACGCTCGGGTGCTCCTCCTCCCAGGCGAGGCCGGCGGCCAGTTCGGCCCGGGCCCCGGCGCGGTCCTCGGCCAGCAGCGCGCCGACGGCCCGGCAGAGGCCGTACCGCAGCGGCATCAGGAGCGACTCCTCGCCGCCGGCCTGCCGGAACCGGGCCAGCTCGCGCTCCATCTCGCGGCCGCGGCCCAGGTGGGCGGCGAGGGTGGCGGAGGTGAGCAGCAGATAGCGGTGCGCGGAGAGGTTGCGCAGCCGGGCGGTGGCGTCCAGGCAGCGGTCGATGATCTCCCGGCCGGTGCGCCACTCGCCGCGCAGGACGGCGTTCATGGCGAGCAGCCCGTCCACGGTCTGGGTGAGGACGATCGCGCCGAGCCCGGCGGCGGCCTCCCTGGCCCGTTCGAGCCGGGCGCCGTCGCCGGTGCGCATGAAGGCGTTGGCGCCCAGGCGCAGCAGCGCCTCCACCCGCCAGACCGGCAGGGCGTGGGCCTCGGCGACGGCCAGCATGCGCTCCAGGCAGGCGTCGGCCGCGTCGAAGCCGCGTTCGCGGGCCAGCAGGGCGAGCAACTGCCAGGCCTGGCAGGCGACCACCGGAAGGCCGGCCCGCTCGGCCACCTCGGCGGCCCGGCGGGCGCGCCGCTCGGTCTCGACGAGCCGGCCGCGCCCGTCCGTCCCGCCCTGGCTCTGGTCGGGGAACAGCGCCAGATGGCCCTCCACCACGGCGAGGGCGGCGTCCTGTTCGGGGCGCGGGCGGGTGCCCGAGAGGGCCCGGGCGGCGGCGATCTGCGGGACGGCCTCGGTGATCCGCTCGACCATCACGGCCACCCAGGCGAGCCGGGTGTGCAGGTGGATCCGCCGGTCGACGGCGTCGGAGCGGCCGGCCGCCGGGTCGGCGTGGACCGGCGGAAGGGTGCGGACCAGCTCGAACGCCCGGTCCAGCTGCCCGGATTCGGCCAGGGCCAGCAGCAACCGCTCGGTGACGGCGGCGCGTTCGGCGTCCCCGGCGAGCTCGTGCGCGCGTTCCAGCAGTACCACGGCGGACCCGGCGGCGCCCGCCTCCAGCACCCGCCGTCCGGCCTCGGCGAAGTGCACGGCGGCGCCGGCCCGGTCGCCGCTCGCCAGCAGCAGGGAGGCGACCAACTGTCGCCTTTCGTCCATGAGTTCGGGATCGGCCCGGATGATCGCCCGGGCCGCCCGGCGGGCCACGGCGGCCCGTTCGGCGGGTGCCAGGGCGGCGGTGACGGCGTCGGCGGTGAGCGTGTGCCGGAAGGCGTAGCGGTCGGGAGCGGCGCCGTCCGGCACGATGACATTGGCCTCGGAGGCGGACCGCAGGTTGCTGAAGAGCGTCCGGTCGTCGTACCCGGTGATCAGCTGGACGGTGGCCACCGAGAACCGGCTGCCCAGGGTGGCGGCGGTCAGCAGCAGTTCGCGCACCTGCGGGTCGAGCTGGTCGATCCGCCGGCCCCAGCTGCGGACGATGGTGCTGGGCACCCCGGTGCCGAGACCGCCGATCACCTGCCACCGCCCGTCCTCGCGCCGCAGTGCCTCCGAGGCGAGCATGTCGGCGAGCAACTCCTCGACGAGGTAGGGGGATCCGTCGGCGCGCTCGACCAGCTGGTCCAGTACGGCCGCGGGCACCTCGGCGGTCTCGGCCTCCAGGACGGCGGCGGCCATCGCCCGGACGTCGGCGGGCGGCAGCGGCCGCAGCTCCGCGACGGCGGCCGCCCGCCGCCGCTCGGCGGCCCGGACCAGGTCCAGCGCCGGGCCCGGCTCCGCCCGCAGGGTGCCGACCAGCAGCACCGGCAGGCCCGCCAGGTTGTCGACCAGGTACTCCAGGACGGCGACCGTCTCCGCGTCGGTGTCGTGCAGGTCCTCCAGCAGCAGGACGCAGCCGTGCTCCCGGCCGAGCACCGCCAGCAGCCGCAGCAGCGCCTCGGCGAGCTCGACCACCGTCTCCGGGTACGCGCCCGCCCCGGCGGCCGCGGCGGCCTCACCGCGCCACTCCGGCACCAGCCGGGCGAGCGCGGGACGGTACGGGTCCAGCTCCGGGTCGGAGGGCGTCCCGGAGGCCCGGAAGCGCGAGGAGAGCGCCTCGATCAGCGGCCGGAACGGTGTCACCGTCCCGGTCGAACTGCCCCGGCCGCGCAGCACCGGCAGGCCGAGCCCGTACGCCTGGAACGCGCACTCCCCGGCCAGCCGGGACTTGCCGATACCGGCCTCGCCGAGCAGGAAGACCGCCCGTCCGGACCGCTGCCGGGAGGCGGCCAGCGCGCTGCTCAGCAGGCTGGTCTCGGCTGCCCGGCCGACGGTGATCGACGAAGTGGTCCGCATGGCCGCAGGCTACTTGACGGCCCATCCGTTCTGTAGGGTATTGAACCGGCCACTGCGCGGGCACACGGTCGTCACAGGTCGATTACCGTGCGCCCGCATCAGGGGCGCCCCGGTCCGCTCCGCCACCGGGGCGCTGCCCGGTCCCCGGTGGCGGACGGCCGGCCGCGTCGTCGCGGGCGGACCGCCCGGTGGGCGTCGCGGGGAGTCCCCGCGGTGCCGGCGACGTCGTCGGGTGCCGTCGTCGGCGCAGGTCAGATCGGTACGGTCATGGTCGGGAACTCGAAGACCGGCGGCACCGCGCCCCCGCCTCCGGCCAGCAGCTGGGAGCGCAGGCCCAGCCCGCCGCCCGCCCGCAGCCGGATGTCACCCGCGGGGTGGTCGACGGCCTCGTCCGGCCGGCCCTCCGGCCGCTTCCAGTTCAGCACCAAGTCGCTGTCGTTCATGCGTTCCTCTACTCCCATTCGTCGTTGAAGTGAGTGGTTTCCAGGGGGTGGTACCGGAGCAGGCCCCGGTACCCGGGCGAGGGTGCTCGCCCGCCGCGCCGGCCCGCTCGTACGGACTCGTGCTCGGCGGCACCCGGCCGTACCGAGTCCTGCCGAGTGCCGCTGGGTCGTACCGAGCCGTACCGAACGGTGAACGGTGGAGCGGTCAGTGCGGCCCGCGGGCCGGTGTCGGTCGAGTGGCAGGGGTGGTCACGAGGGCCGGTGGCCGGGGCGGCCGCGGGGCCGGGGTGCCGGGGCGGCGGGCGGTCACGGGGCCGGGCGGGCCGGTGCGGGCGCCCGGGGGCGGAGCAGCAGGGCCGGCGGCACCCGCTCGGGGAAGCCGAGCCGCAGCAGTCCGTGCCCGATCCCGGCCAGCCCGGTGAGCAGCCCCGGATGCGGGACGAACTCCGGGGTGCCGCACCGCGGCCCGTCCTGGTCCACCCCGGCCAGCAGCGCGCCCGCCCGCCGTACCCAGGGCGTCCGCCCGGACGGCGGCCCGCCGCGGCCGAGCAGCTCCAGCACGCCCAACTCGCCGTGGCAGAGGCTGTGGTCGGGCAGCGGCGCGGCGCGCGCGGTGTTCCGGACGGCACGCTGCGCCCAGTCGGCGAGCCCCTGGTCGGCCAGGGCGGCCGGGCTGTCGGTGACGGCGAGCGCGGTGCCGGGCCGGCCGCGGCACCAGGAACCCTCCCGGGACCGGAGGGCGGTGGCGGCGCGCAGGGCGGCCAGGCCCGCGTGGTGGTACGGCCCGCCGGCGGGCTCCGCGGCGGCCTCGGCGAACCGCAGCAGCGCCCAGCCGACGCCCGCCGAGCCGTGGGCGAAGCCGGTGGCGGCGGGTGCCGGTGCGGCGGTGAGCCGCTCCGCGCACAGGGCGGCGGCCCGGAGCGCCTCGGACCGGCCGGTGGCGGAGTGGACGGCGAGCATCGCCGCCAGCCCGCCGGCCGTGCCGCTGTGCACGCCGGTGTCGGTCTCGCGCTCGGCGGCGGCCGCGGTGAGCGCCACCGCGGGGCCGGTCCACTGCCGGATCAGCGGGTCGTCCAGGGTGCGGGCGATCTCGGTGAGCGCGTAGGCGATGCCGCCGAGCCCGGCGAACGCGCCCGAGCCGACGGCGGCCGGCCCGTCGGGGTGCCCGCCGAGGGTCTCCAGCAGGGCGGGGAGGGGGGCCAGCGCCCGGCGGGCCACCTCGGCGTAGCGGTCGGAGCCGGTGAGCTCGGCGAGTTGGGCCAGGAACAGCGCCGTGCCGGTGTACCCGCCGGCCAGGTCGGCGCCGAGCGGCCGGACCCGCCAGTACCGCTCGGCGAGCAGCTCCAGGCCGAGCCAGTTGGTGCGGGACCGGCCCCGGTAGGCGAGGGCGACCAGCTGGTCGCCCACCCCCCGTGCGGCCGTGAGGAGTTGCTCGGACTCGGGCGCGGTGGCCCAGACGTTCTCGGGCACCGGCCGCCCGGGCCGGTGCGCGGGGGTGCCGGCGGCGCCCGCCATGGCCGCGCGGATGATCCACTCCTGGTCCTTGCGGTCCACGCCGCCCAGCGCGGCGAGTTTCGCCTCGGCGCGCGCCAGCCCGGGCTCGCCCAGCTCGCCGGGGAGCCGGAGCCCGGTGGCGGTCCACAGGTCGCGGCTGCCGGGACGGGTGGTGAACAGCGGGACGTCACCGGCCCACAGGTCGGTGAGCTCGTGGTCGGCCAGCCCGGGGCGGCCCGGGTCGCCCACCGCGTCCGTCCGCAGCAGTTCCAGGACGGCGCTCCGGGCGGCGGCGTCGCGCAGGACGTCCGGGTGGGTGGACTCGTCCAGCAGCCGCGCGTAGACCCGGGTGGCCCGCGGTACGACCCGCACCTCGTCCCCCGCGAAGGCGTTCAACAGGCCCTCTGGCCCGACGAGTTGGTCGCGGCCGGCGGCGAGCGCCGCGTAGCCGGCCCGGAAGCCGGCCACCAGCTCCTCGGTGTACCCGGCCGGATCGACGGGCGCGCCGCCCAGCCGCGGCCGGTTGCGGGCCTCGCCGAACGGGCGGGCACGCCGCACCAGCCGCATCTCGTCGGTGCCCGCGCCCGCCCAGTCCACGCCCTCCACCGGGGACGAGGCCGGCCGGCCGCCGCTGCCGCCGCCGATCCCGGAGACGTCCACCGCGCCGTCGTCGCCCAGCAGCAACTGCGGTAGCAGCCCCACCCGGTGGACGGAGCCCTGGAGCGCCCGGGCCGCCGGATCCTCCCCGGGGCCGGCCGGGGCCGACGGGTGGAACAGCGTCTCCACGTCCACCAGCACCGGCTGGTCCCCGCAGGCGACCAGGTTCTCGAAGTGCAGGTCGGTGCCGTCCAGGACGTGCAGCAGGGCCAGCAGCGCGCCCTGCCGCCGGTAGAACCGCTCGACCTCGTACCCGGTGTGGCAGGGCCGCGCCTCGGCGTACTCCGTCCAGCCGTAGCCGACCCGGTCGAGCACGGCGAGCGCGCGCAGCCGGGGCACCCCCGGCTGCGCGTTGTACCAGCCGAGCAGGCCGTTGAAGTGCCGGTGCGCGGCCGGGGGCCGGGGGCGGTGGACGACGGCGGTGCCGTTGGCGAAGTGCAGCAGCGCGACCGTACGGCCGCGCCGGTGGCGGTCGCCTGCCTCGGACTCCAGGGCCACCAGCGGCCCGGGGTCGGTGCCGCGCAGGAGTCCGGAGACCAGCAGCGGCCGGTCGGCGGCGAAGTGGAGGAGCAGTTCGGCGTGCGCGTCGGCGGTGTCCAGGCAGGTCTGGGCGAGCAGCCGGGCCAGTACCGGGTACTCGCGCAGCAGGGCGGCGAGCCCCTCGCGGCGGGCGGTGAGCGCCAGGAAGGAGCGGAACCGCTCCTGCGGGGTGCCGCCGCTGAGCCGGCCGCTCACCCGGGCCACGTTCAGCTCCAGCACCAGCGTGCGGGCGGCGATCCGGCTGAGCCGCCCGGTGAGCCGGGCGGTGAAACCCGCGCGGAGGGCGGGCAGGTCGAGGTGGTCCCCGGCCCGGACGTCGCGGGGGAGCGCGGCGAGCAGCCGGACCAGGGCGCGCTCGGCGAAGGGCGCGAGGACGAGGGCGAAGCCGCTGAGGCCCGGGTACCCGACCCTCGGCACGATCGGCCGCACGGGTGCGGCGGCGACGGCGGCCTCGGTGAACGCGGCCCAGTCGGGACGGGTCCCGGGGACCGGCTGAGCAGGCGTCAGCCCGCGCTGCCACCAGGGCGACCGGGTGGCGCGGCCGGTCCGGCGCCGAACCGGCAGCGCGCGGGCCGGGAGCTCACGCGCGGGGAGTTCGCGCACCGGGAGGTGGGGTGCCTGGAGGCCGCGCGTCTGGAGGCCGTGGACCGGGGGCTCGCCGGGCATCGGAGTGTGCGGGGTCGGAACGGCTGCGGTGGCCACCGGTGCGACCGGGCCCTGAACCGGTACGCCGCCCCCGTCGAGGCGCGCTCTGCGCACGGCGTTCACCTCAGCCACCACCGCACCTCCGATGCCGGGAGGGGCGCGCTGCCGTCGAAGACGCTGCCCCCCGGTGCTGATCCTTGCCCCGGCGTGGCCACCGGGGCATGGGGGACCGGCCCCCATCTTTGTGACGTTCGGCCCGCATGATCCGGGGCCGGACGCCCGGGTCGGGCGGGATGGCCCGGCTGCGGCCGGTCGGTGGCGGCTCGGTGGTGGGTCGGGGACGGGTCGTGGCAGGGACATGGACGGCGGGCGGCGGGGCGGTGACGGGATGACGACAGGGCGGTGACGGGACGGTTCAACGGCCCTGATGGGGCCGTTCGGCCCTTGTGGGCACCGCGCGGTGGCGGGAGGGTGATCGCCGCGTGGGTATACGGGCCGGCCGGGGGCCGCCGTGACCGGCGGGGCCGTACCCGGTACGGGGAGCGCCCCGTGCGGAACGGGCCCGGTGGTGCGCGAAACGGATTCGGCAGTACGTGGAACGGGCGTGGCAGTACGTGGAACGGCGTGGCGGAACGGGAGAGGCCTGACATGGGCGAACTGGTCACGGTGCAGGTGTGCGAGGGAATTTCGCGGAACTTCGCGATCGACGCCAAGGCCCGGGTCGCGGCCGTGGTGTGCGGCGCGGACGCCCTCGTCGAGGCACTGCGGGTACGGGTCGGACTGGTCGGCGCGGCGACCGTGCTGGCGCAGGTCAACGCCGAGGTCGACGGCCGGCGGATCCGCGTCCAGGAGGCCGCCGCCGACCTCGGCGAGGCCCTGGACCGGCTGGCCGACGGGCTGCGCGGCCGGATCGCCGCCGTGACCTCGGGCTGGACGCCCAGGCCCTGGCCCCGCCGGGTGCGCGGAAGGGGGCTGCTGGCCACCGTCCCCGCGCAGGGCGCCGCACCGCGCGCCGAACGGCTGCTCGTACCCGTTTCGGCGGGCGGACCGGGCGACCACCCGCGCGCCGAAATCCCCTACGCCGCCGGGGTGCAGGACATCGTCCGGCGCAAGCAGGCGGGCCTGGTGTGGTGTTCACCCGACGCGGCGGCCCGGACCATGGACGCGATGGACTTCGACATCCACCTGTTCACCGATCCGGCCACCGAGACCGATGCCGTCGTCTACCGGGTCGGGCCCACCGGCTACCGGCTCGCCCGCACCGCGGCCGCCGGGCCGCCCAGCCGGCCGAGCGTCCCGCTCACCCTCAGCCCCTGCGGCGCACCCGAGTTGACCGAGCCGGAGGCCGTCGACCGGCTCGCCGCGGCCGATCTGCCCTTCCTGTTCTTCGCCCAGCCGGGCACCCGGCGCGGCCGCGTCCTGTACCGGCGCTTCGACGGCCGGCTGGGCCTGATCGCGGCCGCCTCGTGAACGACGAGGTCGTCCGCCGCCGGCTCCGGGCGCTGCGCCGCTCCGGCGGCCGGCCACCCGCCCGGTCGTTCCCGCCGGTCGGCGAGGCCCCGCCGCGCCACCTCGTGCCCATCGAACGGGCGGAGGCGATACGGCTGTTGGGGAGTGTGCCGCTGGGCCGGATCGTGTTCACCGCGCGTGCCCTGCCGGCCATCCGCCCGGTCAACCACCTGCTCGTGGACGACACGATCGTCATCCGCACCCACGACGGTGCGGCGCTCACCACGGCGACGCTCGGCGCGGAGGCGGCCGGTGTCGTGGTGGCGTACGAGGCCGACGCCATCGACCCGGTGACCCACCTCGGGTGGAGCGTGGTCGTCACCGGCTTCGCCCGCGCGGTCACCGATCCCGGTCAACTCGCCCGCTACCGCGCGCTGCTGCGGCCATGGGTGAATGCCTCCATGGACCACACCGTGGCCATCCAGCCCGACCTGGTGACCGGCTACCGGCTCACCGCGGGCGCCGCCGCCTCGTAGCGCGCGGCGGGAGCCCGGTAGGGCTTTGACCGGTTCCGGAGCGCACCGGTGCGCACCCGGGGGAGAGCCCGACTCCCCGGTGCGCATCGGTGCTTCGGCATGTCCGGAGCCGACCGCGGCCGCCCGGCGGAGGCTCCGGCGCGCGGCCTGACGGAGGGCCCTGGTCGGGGTCCCGAACGCAGGCCCACCGGCCCCGGTCGGCTGGGCCCAACGGCCCTAGGGCGCAAGGCCGTCGAGTTCTGATCATGGATCGCCATCCATCCGCAGAAGTTTCGAAGGAGTGCGTCCTTGAGCGCCATCGAGGCAAAGGGCGACAGCGCGCTGCCGCCGTCCGCCGCCAGGCCGGGGGGAGTCCGGGTCGGAAGGCCCGGCTCGTCCGTGGTCAGGCTGCTGACGACCACCGACCACAAGACGATCGGCTCCATGTACCTGGTGTCGTCGTTCGGGTTCTTTCTGATCGGCGGCATTCTCGCGCTGGTCATGCGCGCCGAGCTCGCCCGGCCGGGGACGCAGATCCTCTCCAACGAGCAGTTCAACCAGGCCTTCACCATGCACGGTTCGGTGATGCTGCTGCTGTTCGCCATGCCGCTGTTCACGGGCTTCGCCAACTGGATCATGCCGCTGCAGATCGGCGCCCCGGACGTCGCCTTCCCGCGGCTGAACATGCTGGCCTACTGGCTCTTCATGTTCGGCTCGCTGATCGCCGCGGCCGGCTTCGCGACCCCGCAGGGCGCCGCCGACTTCGGCTGGTTCCTCTACGCGCCGCTCTCCGACGCCATCCACTCGCCGGGCGTCGGCGCCGACATGTGGATCATGGGCGTCACGCTCTCCGGCTTCGGCAGCATCCTCGGCGCGGTCAACTTCATCACCACGATCATCTGCATGCGCGCCCCGGGCCTGACCATGTTCCGGATGTCCATCTTCTGCTGGAACGTGCTGCTGACCTCCGTCCTGGTGCTCATGGTCTTCCCGGTGCTGGCGGCGGCGCTGCTCGCGCTGGAGTGCGACCGCAAGTTCGGCTCGCACGTCTTCGACCCGGCCAACGGCGGGGCGATGCTCTGGCAGCACCTGTTCTGGTTCTTCGGCCATCCGGAGGTCTACATCCTGGCGCTGCCGTTCTTCGGGATCGTCTCCGAGGTCATCCCGGTCTTCTCCCGCAAGCCGATGTTCGGCTACGCCGGCCTGATCGCCGCCACCGTCGCCATCGCCGGCCTCTCGGTGACGGTCTGGGCGCACCACATGTACGTCACCGGGCAGGTGTTGCTGCCCTTCTTCTCCTTCATGACCTTCCTGATCGCGGTGCCCACCGGGGTGAAGTTCTTCAACTGGGTCGGCACCATGTGGAAGGGCTCACTCAGTTTCGAGACGCCGATGCTCTGGACGGTCGGCTTCCTGGTCACCTTCCTCTTCGGTGGTCTGACGGGCGTTCTGCTGGCGGCCCCGCCGATCGACTTCCACGTCTCGGACTCGTACTTCGTCGTCGCCCACTTCCACTACACGCTGTTCGGCACCGTGGTGTACGCGATGTTCGCCGGCTTCCACTTCTGGTGGCCGAAGATGACCGGCAAGATGCTGGACGAGCGCCTCGGCCGGATCACCTTCTGGACGCTGACCATCGGCTTCCACTCCACCTTCCTGGTGCAGCACTGGCTGGGCGCCGAGGGCATGCCGCGCCGTTACGCCGACTACCTCGCGGCGGACGGGTTCACCGTGCTCAACACGGTGTCCACCATCGGCTCGTTCCTGCTCGGCCTGTCGATCCTGCCGTTCCTCTACAACGTCTGGAAGACCGCCAAGTACGGCGAGAAGGTCACCGCGGACGACCCGTGGGGTTACGGCCGCTCGCTGGAGTGGGCCACCTCCTGCCCGCCGCCGCGGCACAACTTCGTCACCCTGCCGCGGATCCGCTCCGAGTCCCCGGCCTTCGACCTGCACCACCCGGAGATCGCCGCCCGCGACTTCCTGGACAACAACGGCGAGCCGGCCAAGCACCTGGTCGGCGTGACCCCGGCCAACTACGACAACCCGGAGCTGCGCCGGGCGCCGAAGAAGCTGGACGGCTGACAGCCAACGGATGACGGATGACGGATAACAGATTTCAACGTCTGTCATCTGTTATCTGCTGTCCATCACCGCGCCGGCCGACCCGGCACGGCGGCCCCGCGCCGCCCCCTGACGCCGTCCCCGCCCGTTTCGATGCCCCCGGGCGGGCGGGGACGGCTCCTCCTCGACCTGGCGGACACCCCGGCCCAGGGTCCCCCATCACCGGCCCGCCCCGAGCAGGCGGCGCCGAACCCCTCGGCTGAGGAGCGAAAGGCATGTCCCACACCGTCCTGGCCATCGGCACGGCCGCGATCACGGCGTCCGGCTGCGTCTGGTACCTGCCCGCCATCTCCGACCTCCAGGCGGGCGACGACCGCCCCCGGTCGGCCCGCACCGCCGCCGCGGCCTGCATCGTCTGGTGGGCGGGCATGGCGCTCGCCGGCGGACTGCTGCTGGTCGTCCCCGACTGGCAGCCCGCCGCGCAGGTCGCCCTCGCCGGCCTCGTCGCCGGCGTCATCCTGCGCGTCCGGGCCCTCTGGTACCGCCGGGTCGAGCGGCACGAGGACGGACTGCGCTGGGCGATGCTCGACGCCGGGCCCGCGCCGAAGTCCCCGCGCCCGGCCGCCCTGACCTTGCTGGGCTGGCTGCTCGTCGGCCTGGCGATCTCCTCGCTCGGCGCGGTCTCCATCCTGATGGCCGGGGGCGGCTCGTTCGCCCCCCGTGTCGCCGCCGCGGCCGGCAGCGCGGTGGCGGTCTCCACCGCCTTCCTCCTGATCGGCCTCGGCAACGTGCGCCGGTACCGGCACTGACCCCGGCCGCGGCCGCAGCCGGAACCAGGTCCGAGGCCCCGGCGAATGGGGCCGTTGGGCCCTGGGCCGCCGCGCGTCGATCGGCGATGATGCCGTAGTCCCGAAGCAGTGTGCCGGGCGCGAGGAAGGTGGAGCCGCGACATGGCGAGCGAGACGACCGGTACCGAGACGCCGGCACCGGTCAGGGTGTTCCTGCTGGACGACCACGAGGTGGTACGCCGGGGAGTCCACGACCTGCTGGACTGCGAGCCGGACCTCGAGGTGGTCGGCGAGGCCGCCACCGCCGAGCAGGCCCTCGTCCGCGTCCCCGCGCTCCGCCCGGACGTGGCCGTTCTCGACGTCCGCCTCGGCGGCGACAGCGACGGTGTGGCCGTCTGCCGTGAACTGCGCTCCCGGATGCCCGATCTGGCCTGTCTGATGCTGACCTCCTTCGACGACGAGGAGGCGCTGCTCGACGCCGTGATGGCGGGCGCCGCCGGGTACGTCCTGAAGCAGATCAGCGGCACCGACCTGGTCGCCGCCGTGCGTACCGTCGCCTCCGGCCGCTCGATGCTCGACCCCGGCGCGGCGACCCGCCTGCTCAACCGCCTGCGCAGTGACGCCGAACCGGAGCAGGCGACCACCGGCGGGCCGGAGCTGACCGTGCGCGAGCAGGAGGTGCTGGCGCTGATCGGCGAGGGCCTGACCAACCGACAGATCGGCGAGCGGCTCTACCTCGCCGAGAAGACGGTGAAGAACCACGTCTCCCGCCTGCTGGCCAAGCTCGGCGTGGAGCGGCGGGTCCAGGCGGCGCTGATCGCCACCGAACTGCGCCAGCCGGCCGCCGCCCCGCAGCCGGCGCACCAGCGCTCCTACGGGGGCCTCCGGGGCTGACCCGGGGGAGCGCGCCGCCCCGTCGGCCGTGCACGCGGACCGGGGTCCGCGGCGGGCAGGTCCTCACCGGTGAATCCGCCGGTGAGGACCTGCCCGTTTCCGTGTCCCCATCGGCCCCGCCGCCGTGTCGGGGACGGTGGCGGGGCCGACCGGGGGCGGGCGTCCCGGCGGATCGGGGCCGGTCGGGACGGTTCACAGGACCATCGGCCCTCCCCCCGGCCCGGCCCGGCGAGTGACCATCGCTGGCATGAACCCCGATCTCGCAGCGTCGTCCCCGCAGGTGGAACCGGACGTGCAGCCGTGGCCGCTCGGCGTCCGGGACCTCGACGAGGCTCGGGCGATGGAACTGCTGGCCGGTACGGAGGTGGGCCGGGTCGTCTACACCGTCGGCGCCCTCCCGGCCGTGCTGCCGGTGCGCTTCCGGCTGGACGCGCGCGGAGGTGTGCTGCTGTCGGCGCGGGCCGGCTCGGAACTGGTCCGCGCGGTGGACGGCGCGGTGATCGCGTTCGAGGCCGACGAGGTGGACGGCGTGGACGGCACCGGCTGGTGCGTCACCGTCCTCGGCCGGGCCCAGGTGGAGCCGGCCGGGGCGGCCCGCCGTGCGGACGCGCATCGGGTGCAGATCCGCATCGGGGCGGAGCTGGTCGTCGGGCGGCGGCTGACAGCTGACAGCTGACAGATAACAACTAACGGATAACAGATTTCGAATTCTGTCAGCCCGCTCTTGTCCGCCCCGGGCCCCCGCGCCCACCGGACCGTCGCGAGCCGCGCGCGCCCGCGGCTCGCACCCGCCCGCCTCAGGCCCCCAGCGGTGCCTCCCACGCCACCCGGGTACCGCCGCCCTCCGCCGCCTGGAGCTCGAAGCTGCCGCCCGCGCGCTCCGCCCGCTCGGCGAGGTTCCGCAGGCCGCTGCGCCGCCCGCCCTCCGGCACGCCCGCGCCGTCGTCCGTGACCGTGAGCGTCACCCGGCCGCCGAGCGCCCGCAGCGCGACCTCCACCCGGCTCGCCCGCGCATGCCGCGCCGCGTTGCTGAGGGCCTCGCCGAGGACGGCCATCAGGTGTTCGGCGAGTTCCTGCGGCACGTCCGTGTCGAGCAGGCCCTCCATGCTGAGCCGGGGAGCGAACCCCAGCGTCGCCTGCGCCTCGCCCACGGCCCGGGTGGCGCGGGCCCGCAGCCCCCGGTCGGGCTCGTTGTGGGCGCGCAGCCCGAAGATCGTCGAGCGGATGATCTTGATCGTCTCGTCCAGGTCCGCGACCGCCCGGCTGACCCGGTCGGCCGCGGTCGGGCTCTCGATCAGCCGGCCCGCGCTCTGCAGCGTCATGCCGGTCGCGAAGAGCCGCTGGATGGCCAGGTCGTGCAGGTCCCGGGCGATCCGGTCGCGGTCCTCCAGCAGCGTCAACTGCTCGGCGTCGCGCCGCCGTTCGGCGAGCTCCAGGGCGAGCGCCGCCTGGTCGGCGAAGCCCAGCAGCGGGCCGGTCTCCTCCGCGCTGAACGGCGGCCGCCCGGCCTCCCGGGCCAGCAGCAGCACGCCCCGCCCGTAGCCCGTCCCGGTGCCCAGCGGCACCGCGACCGCCGGGCCCAGCCCGTCGAACCGCCCGGGCGGCCCGGCCGTGAACCGCGCGTCGCACTCCAGCTCGCCACTGGTCACCGGCGAGCCGGACACGTACGCCGCGCCGGAGAGCGTGCCGTCCACCGGCACCGTCACCCCGAGCCGGGCGGTCGGCTCGCCGCCCAGCGCCACCTCGACGGTCAGCTCGCTCGCCCGCTCGTCCGGGCCCGCCAGCGCCACCGAGACGTCCGCCAGCTCCGCGCCCGCGATCTCCCGCGCCCGGCGCGCGATCAGCTCCACGACCTCCAGCCGGTGCGCGCCCGACAGCAGACTGCGGGTGATCTCGGCGCTCGCCCGCAGCCAGCGCTGCTGGCGCTGCGCCTCCTCGTACAGCCGGGCGTTGTCGATGGCCACCCCGGCCGCGACCGCCAGGGTCGCGATGACCGCCTCGTCGTCGGCGTCGAAGTCCAGGCCGCCGCGCTTGTCGGTGAGGTACAGGTTGCCGAACACCTCGCCGCGCACCCGCACCGGCACCCCGAGGAACGTGTGCATCGGCGGGTGGCGCGCCGGGAAGCCGACCGAGGCGGGGTGCTCGGACAGCACCGGGCAGCGCAGCGGCTGCGGATGGCGGATCAGCTCGCCCAGGATGCCCTGCCCGGACGGCAGCGGCCCGATCGCGTCGGTCTCCTCCTTGGTCAGACCGACCGTCAGGAACTGCGAGAGGGTGTGCCCGTCGGCGCCGATCACGCCGAGTGCCGCGTACCGGGCGTCCACCAGGTCGGCGGCGGCCTCGACGATCCGGTGCAGGGCCTGCGAGAGGTCCAGCTCGCGCCCGACCGCCAGCACCGCCTCCAGCAGGCTGTGCACCCGGTCCCGGGTGCCGCGCGCCGCGTCGATCCGCCACTGGAGCTCCTCCAGCAGCTCGTCCAGGCGCAGCTGTGGCATCCGCGCCGAACCGCCCCCGGGGGGCGCACCGTGGCCGGGCGCACCCCCAGCGGGCGCGGCACCGCCGGGCCCGCTGTCGGTGGGGGTGCCGCCTCCCGCGGACGCGCCGTCCATGGCGGCTGCCCCGCCGACGTCCGTTCGCGTCCCGTCCGCGCCGCCCACCGGCGTCCTCCTCGTCGCTCTGTACCGGTACGTCCGGTTCGGTCCCCGGTCGCCCGACCAGGAAGATTGTCGGATTCACGTTAGTGCCCGCCCACAGCGGCACGGAACGCCGGGTCCGTCATGTACGCACCCGACGGCCGCCGCGGACCCTTCCCGGCTCCCTCCCTGGACGGGACCTCCGGCCCTGCCCCGAGGGCCCAGCGGCCTCTGCCGCGCACCCCGCCGGGCCGTCAGGGTGGTGGTACCGGACGACACGTCAGGGTGCCCCGCCCGGTACCGCCGCCGCGCCACCCCGCGCCGCCCCGCCCAGTGAGAGGAACCCTCATGACGCCACCCGTCCTGGCCGGAGTCGACGGCTCGCCGGAGAGCACCGCCGCCGCCCAGTGGGCCGCCGGCGAAGCACTGCGCCGGGACGCCCCGCTGCGTCTGGTGCACGCCTGGCCCTGGCTGACCGACGGCCGGGCCGCCTTCGCCGACGCCGACGACCTGCCCGCCGTCGCCCAGCGGATGCTCGCCGCCACCGCCGACGAGGTGCGCCGCAGCCACCCCGGCCTCCCCGTCCAGACCGACGTGGTGCTCGACGCCGCCGTGGACGGGCTGGTGTCCGCCGCCGAGGACGCCGGTCTGCTGGTCCTCGGCTCGCGCGGCCTGGGCGGCTTCACCGGCCTGCTGGTCGGCTCGGTGAGCATGGCGGCCGCCGCCCGCTGCGCCGCGCCCGTGGTGGTGGTCCGGCCCGCCCCGGCGACCGGCGCCCGCACCGGGGAGGAGGCCGGGACCGGCGAGCAGGCCGGCACCGCCCCCGAGGTGGTCGTCGGCGTCGACGCCCACGCCCCGAGCGAGGACGTGCTCGCCTTCGCCTTCCGGGAGGCCGCCCTGCGGGGTGCCCGGCTGCGCGTGGTGCACGGCTGGGAGATGCCGCCGGTGTTCGCGTACGCGGGCTGGATCCCGCCGCAGACCGAGATGGCCAACCTCCAGGCGCTGGAGGCGAAGACGCTCAGCCTGGCGCTGGACGAGTGGCGTGACCGGTACCCCGACACGGTCCTGGTCGAGCAGGTCCGGCTCGGCGCGGCCCGCTCGCTGGTCGAGGCCTCGGAGGCGGCCGACCTCGTGGTGGTCGGACGGCGCCGGCGCCCGCACGACATCGGCCTGCGGCTCGGCCGGGTGGCGCACGCCGTCCTCCAGCACGCCCACGCCCCGATCGCCGTCGTGCCGCACGCCTGACGGGCCACGCCTGCCGGGCCTGCGCCCGTCGGACCCGCCGCCTGACGGCAGGCGCGGGCCCGACAGCCCGACGGGCCCGGCAGCGCCGCCACACCGCCGAGCACGGCCGGACAGCCCGGACCGCCCGGCCCGGACCGCCCGGGCCGAAAGCGGGCCGTTGGACCCTGTCGCCCGCCCATCGGCCGGGAGCACCCTCGGGAGTACCAGCCACTGCGGCGTGACTCCCCGATGGCGGCCGTGCCCCCGAGGCAAGGAGAGGATCACCATGACCGAGCCAACCCTCACCGCGGCCGACCTGCGGCTGCTCGCCGCCGCCGGTGGCGCGGCGCCGTCGCTGCACAACAGCCAGCCCTGGCGGTTCCGTCCCACCCCGGACGGGCAGGGCCTGGAGGTGCGCGCGGACCCCGGTCGCGCCGTCCCGCTCGCCGATCCCAACGGCGCCGCGCTGCACATCTCCGTCGGCGCCGCCCTGTTCAACCTGCGGGTGGCCGCCGGCCGGCTCGGCCGCGAGCCGGCCGTCCGACTGCTCCCGGACGAGGACGATCCGCAGCTGCTCGCCGTCCTCGACCTCGCCGGACCAGCACGCGCCGAGCGGCTGTTCGGCCGGGACCTCTACCCCGCCATCGCCGAACGCCACTCCAGCCGCCAGCCGTTCGCCAACCGGGACGTGCCGGAGGCCGTGCTCGGCGAACTCGTCGCCGCCGCCCACGACGAGGGCGTCGCACTGGCCCCGCTGGAGGAGGCCGGGGTCCGGCGGGTGCTGGCGCTCACGGCGGAGGCCGAGGACCGGATCGCCCACGACCCCGCCCGGCAGGCCGAGACCCACGCCTGGCTCAGGCGGGACGCCGCCACCGACGGCATCCCGCTCACCGCCCTCGGCCCGCTGGACCACGACGCCCGCGTCCCGATGCGCGAGTTCGCCGGCCGCCCGCCGCACCGGGGTGACGCGCCCACCCAGCCGTCCCAGCGCTTCGAGGCACTGCCGCAGCTCTGCACCCTGACCACCCCGGGCGACGGCCCGGCCGACTGGCTCCGCACCGGTCAGGCGCTGGAGCGGGTCTGGCTGCTGGCGACCGTGCACGGGCTCCGGCTGACGGTCTGGCACCAGGCCGTCGAGTGGGACGACACCCGGTGGGGCCTGCGCGACCCGGCCGAGGGCCCCGGCTACGTCCAGCTGGTGCTGCGCACCGGGTACGGCCCGCCCGGCCCGGCGACGCCCCGCCGCCCGGTCGAGTCCATTCTCGACCAGCCGGTCCGCCCCTGAGCCCGGAGGCCCGGCCGCTCCGACGTCCCTCGCGACGCCTCCGCACCGCGAGGGACTCCGTACCACGACGCCCCTGAACGCCGGTCCGCCCTCCCGCGGACCCGCGTTCAGGGGCGTCGCCGGTTCAGCCGGCGGGCCGTCCGCCCGGAGGTACGACCTCGGCCCTGACCCGCAGCTCCGGGCTGCTGCGGAAGCTGAGCGTGAACTCCACCCACTGCCCGGCCCGCAGCGCCGGCGGGTTGGTGATCATCAGATCGGAGTCCTCCGGCGACATCACCAGCTCGCCCCGCTCCGGTACGGACAGCGCGGTGACCGGCTCCCACCGGCCCGACGCGCCCTGGTGCTGATGCCGCTTCAGCGTGATCCTTCCGCCGAACTCCCAGCTGGCGCCTACGAGTTCATCGGGGACGTCGCCGGGGTTGCGCACCGTGAAGAAGGCGGCCGTGGCGGTGGCCCCGCCGGCCGTCGGCAGCAGCAGCCAGCCCGGCCCGGCCTCCACCGGACGCTGCCGACCGGCCCCGCCGACCGCCGTCCACCCGGACAGCAGCGCCAGTGCCACCGCCGCCGCGGCCACCGGCGGCCCGACCACCCGCAGCCGTTCGCCCGTCCGCAGCCGTCCGGCTCCCACCGACCCCACCGTCCTCGCCGCCTTCGCCGTCCTCACCACGCCGCACCCGCCGAACCCCGCCGCCCCGCCGCCGAAGAACGGCGCCGCCCGCCCGGCCCCCGGCCGCTCCCCGCCGAACCATCGCCGTCGCCGTGCCCGCCCGAGGCGCCGCGCCCCGGCTGCCAGGTCCGCAGCCGCAGACTGTTCCCCACCACCAGCAGCGAACTCAGCGACATCGCCACCGCCGCCAGCATCGGGTTCAGCAGCCCGACGGCCGCCAGCGGAATCAGCACCACGTTGTAACCGAAGGCCCAGAGCAGGTTGGCCCGGATGGTGGCCAGCGTCCGCCGGGCCAGCCGGACGGCGTCCACCACCGCCTCGATGTCGCCCCGCACCAGCGTCAGCCCGGCCGCCCCGATCGCGGCGTCACTGCCCGAGGCGAGCGCCACCCCGAGGTCGGCCGAGGCCAGTGCCACCGCGTCGTTGACGCCGTCGCCGACCACCGCCGTGGTCCGCCCGGCCGCCCGCAGCTCCGCGACCACCTCGGCCTTGCGTTCCGGCGAGGCCGAGGAATGCACCCGCTCGATGCCGAGCTCGTCCGCGACGGCCCGGGCCGCGCCCGCGCCGTCGCCGGTCAGCAGGACGGTCTCCAGACCCATCCCGCGCAGCCGGTGGAGGGCCCGCCAGCTGCCGGACCGCAGGGTGTCCCCGATCGCGAGGACCGCCACCGCCCGCCCGTCCAGCTCGACGACCACCGGCGTCCGGCCGGCCTCACCGGCCTGTGCCAGCGCCGCGTCCAGCTCGGGCGGCAGCGGGCCGCCGGCGTCGTCGGGCCGGACGACCCGTACCTGCCGGCCCTCGACCGTCCCGGACACCCCGACCCCGGCGGTGGCCGCGAAGGCGGTCACCGCCGGCAGGCCGTCGGCCCCGCACAGTTCCCGGGCCGCCCCCACGACGGCCCGGCCGATCGGATGCTCCGACCGGTGCTCCACTGCCCCGGCCAGCCGCAGCACCAGGTCCGCGTCCACCGCGCCGGACGCGCCCGCGCCCGTACCGGTACCCGCACCAACGGCCGCGCCCGTACCGGCGCCCTCGGCGACCACCACCGACGCGAGCTCCATCCGCCCGGTCGTCAGCGTCCCCGTCTTGTCCAGCACCACGGTGTCGATCCGCCGCAGGCTCTCCAGCACCTCCGGCCCGCGCACCAGCACGCCCAGCTCGGCGCCCCGGCCGGTGGCGGCCAGCAGCGCCGTCGGCGTGGCCAGCCCCAGCGCGCACGGGCAGGCCACCACCAGCACCGCGACCGCCGCCGTCACCGCCGCCTGCGGATCGGCGCCCGCACCCAGCCAGAAGCCCAGCACACAGACCGCCACCGCCAGCACACACGGCACGAAGACCCCGGCCACCGCGTCCGCCAGCCGCTGCGCCCGCGCCTTGCCTGCCTGGGCGTCCGCCACCAGGGCGGTGATCCGGGCCAGCTGGGTGTCCGCGCCGACCGCCGTCGCCCGCACCACCAGGGCGCCGCCGACGTTGACCGTCGCGCCCGCCACCCGGTCCCCGGGGGCCGCCTCGACCGGCACGCTCTCGCCGGTCAGCAGGCTCAGGTCGAGGGCCGAACTGCCGTCCACCACCACGCCGTCGGTCGCCACCCGCTCGCCCGGCCGCACCACGAACTCCTGCCCGGGCAGGAGCTGTTCGATCGGCAGCAGCCGTTCCTGCCCGGTCTCCGGATCCCGGACGCACACCTCCTTCGCGCCCAGCTCGGCCAGCGCCCGCAGGGCCGAGCCGCTGCGCCGCCGCACCCGGCCCTCCAGCAGCCGCCCGGCCAGCACGAACAGCGGCACCCCGACGGCCGCCTCCAGATAGACGTGCGCCGCGCCGCCACCGTCCGCGGTCAGCGAGAACGGCATCCGCATGCCGATCTCCCCGGCCCCGCCGAACACCAGCGCATACGCGGACCACCCGAACGACGCCACCACCCCGAGGCTGACCAGGGTGTCCATGGTGGCGGCGGCATGCCGCAGGCCCTGCCAGGCCCGCCGGTGGAACCCGGCCGAACCCCAGCTCACCACCGGTACCGCCAGGGCGAAGCAGACCCACTGCCAGGCGGGGAACTGCAGCGCCGGCACCATGGAGAGCACCACCACCGGCACCGCCAGCAGCGCCGTCACCAGCAGCCGCCACCGGTCCCCGGCGCCCTCCGCCTCCCCGCCGTCCCCGACCTGTCCGGCCGAGGCCAACTCGGCGGTGTAACCGGCCCGTTCGACCGCGGCGACCAGTTCCTCGACGGCCACGCCGACGGGGTGCACCACCCGGGCCCGTCCGGTGGCGAGGTTGACCCCGGCCGTCACCCCGTCGATCCGCGCCAGCCGCTTCTCGACCCGGCCCACACAGGCCGCACACGTCATCCCGCCGACCGCCAGATCCGTACTGACCAGCGCCCCGGCGTCCGCACCCGCGACGGAACTCAATTCCCCGCCCCCATGTCGTGCCCGCTCATCCCGGGTTTCCCGCCGCCGCCCCCGGGCGTCAGCCCCGGGGACACCGGTCCGGCCCCCCGCCCCACGGCGAAGGCCGCCACGAACACCACCACCAGCAGCAGGGCGAACCCCGCCAGCACACTCAACGGCCGGACACCCGGCGACTTCGCACTCACCCCCCACCAGTCGGCCCGCGACCCCCTTTGGTTCCCCTACGTTCCGAATTGCCCCACCCGATCCCCCGCCGCCCCTCCTGTCCCGCCCTGCCCTGTCCCTCCCCGCCCTCCCCGCCCGAACGCCGACAGGGCCGGGGCCCGTCCTGCGGCCCCGGCCCTGCTGACGGTTCGCCCCTACACCCGACGGCCCGCCCGGTGGTCGAGGTGGGCGACCACACCCGAGTGGAACCGCTCGACGGCGGCGTCGACACCCCGGATGAAGCCGGTCTCGGCGTTGCCCCGGGTGCTTCCCACCGACTTCGCGAGGGAGAGCCGGAACCCGGTGATCTTCGACGAGTCCTTCGGCAGCAGATTGCCCGGCTCGGGCCGCAGCTTCTCCAGGGTGCCGCGAGGTCCGGCGGCGGCACCGTCCGTCAGGGTCTCGACGTGCAGGTCTGCCGGTGCCTCGGCGAGCTGGCGGACCAGTCGCTTGACCCAGCTCAGCGGGTAGCCCTGCTCCGGAGCCGGGATCTCGATCGAGGTGCGCAGCTTGCCGAGACGCAGGTCCGCCGTGATGGTGACGGTGCCGACGGTGTCCTCGATCCTGATCTCGGCGTTGAGCCGGCCGTCCGCGCAGAGCCGGTCGGCGAGCGCGGCGCGCCGGTCCCGGGGGTCCTCGCCGCGGCGGGTTCGCTGGACGGGCTGGACCTTGACGCCGAGTTCGCCGCCGAGCTGGAGGCAGACCTGGCGGATGAGCCGCTCCCAGCTCTCGACGACCTGGACGGCGCGCTCGTCCCCCCTGGGTGAGCGTCTCGTCGTCGATGCCGTTGCGCACCGGCACCCACGCCGGGCCCATGTTCTGGAAGCCGTGGCAGCCCGAGTTCTCGTGCTGGAGGTAGTGCAGCAGCTCCTCCAGGAGCCACCCGTGCGCCGGATTGGTGAGGCCCTCGTGACGGATCAGCATCTTCGCCTGGAAGGCGACCTCGGCCCAGGACAGGTGGCAGAGCATCACCTTGTGCTTGCGGCGCCCGTCGATCTTGACGGAGACGAGCGGGCTGCCTTCCAGCGCGACATCGTTGGAGAGGGTGATGACCGCTTCGTAGCCGCGCCGGGCGGCGATGTCCATGTAGTCCTGGACCTGCTCGGCCTTCAGCGGGTTGCCGTTGGTCTTGCTCTCCAGCAGGGCCGTCCAGAGCCGCCCGGCGCGATCGACCCGGATGACGCCGTCGGGGCGCTTGGGGGAGTCGCCGTGGGGGAGCGAGACCTCGGCGAAGGTCTCCATCCGGCCGGCCGGCGCCCCGAACGCCGCGGTCAGCCGGCGGCCGAACTCCGGCACCTGTGCCATCACCGACAGCAGGACGGAGGTGGCCCGGACCTCGCGCTCCCGGTCGCTCTTGAGGCTGGTCGCGGGGAAGAGACGGGCACTGCGCCAGGAGTCGTTCTCGGCCAGCGACGGCCTGGCGCTCCTGGGCCGGGTCACCTTCTTCCTCGCGGTGCGCAGCCGCTTGGGCGCGGCCGGTGCGGAGGGCGCCCCCTCGGCGGCCGGCGGCTGGGCCTGGGCCGGTACCAGCACCTTGGCGGCCGGACCCGCGCCGTCCGGAGCGGCGGGCGCCTCGCCGACGGCGGACGGCTGCGGCGCCCCGGGGGCCGTCGCCTCGTCACCCGTGCGCTCGCCGACCCCGTCGTCAGTCCCTTCCTCGGTCCCTTCCTCGATCCCCTCGCCGACCCCGTCATCGGTCTCGTCGTCGTCGATCTCGATGCCGAAGTCGGTGGCGAGCCCGGCCAGTCCCGAGTCGTATCCCTGCCCGACGGCGCGGAACTTCCACTCCTGGTTGCGCCGGTAGATCTCGCCGAAGACGAACGCGCTCTCGGAGTCCGCGTCCGCGATGGGGAAGGTGAGCAACTGCTCCCCGGCGCTGTCGGCCAGCCCCAGCCGGAGGTTGTCCAACTGGCCGAACGCCGCGCGCTGGTGACGGCTGGCCGCGATCACCAGCCGTTCGATGCCTGCGGGCACGGCGGTCAGGTCGAGCTGGATGCGGTCCTCGGTGCCGACCTCCGTCGGGGTCTGCCCGAGCAACTGGACGCTTCCGTCCTCGGCCGCCGGGTTGTTGTAGAAGAAGAAGTCCGCGTTGCTCCGCACCTTGCCGTCCGCGGCCAGAAGCAGCACCGAGACGTCGGCGTCCCCGTCGCCGCCGGGGCTGCTCCAGCCAAGGCTCACTATGACGGAGTCGGTGCGGTTGTCGACCGTTGTCACCGCTCGGCTGGTGCCAGGGCGGCCAGCAGGGAGCCTAGTGCCTCCGGTGCGCACGCTGGTGGGGGTTTGAGCGGGTTGTGTGCATGCAACCGGAACGTTATCCGCCGGAAACGGAGGTGCGCTGCCGTCCCGGGCAGGGGGCGGGCGGGCACTCGAACGGGTCAGCAGCTTTGGCCGCGGCGGCGGTTGTTGCCAAGCATGGGGAGGTAAGGGCCCAAGCGCCGCCGGTCACCGAACAAGAAGAGGGATCCTCGGTGCGTGAACTCCATACCCTCCCGAGCCGTCCTGGTACGAGCGTCCGCCGGCGGTGGACGGCACACCGCAGGGGGGCGCTGCTGGCCATGCTCGGAGGCGCGGCCGTGCTGGCCGCGTGCAGCAGCTCGTCGACCAATCCGTCGATCGGCGCCTCAGGCCCGGAGACGCCCTCCACGCTGAGCACCGCACCCAACCCGTCCGCGTTCTCGGGCGAGCCGCCGTCCGCGCTGGCCTCGACGGTCGAGTCGGCCCTCGCCTCCGCTTCGGCGGCGAGGGCGTCCTCCTCCGCGGCGGCGGCCTCCTTCGAAGCCTCGGTCGCGGCGCAGGGCGCGCAGGCGAACGCCAAGGCGGCCTCGGTGCTGAGCGGGGTGGAGGACGGGGGCAACGCGCTGGGCGCGGTCACCCTCACCGGGCTGCCGCGCGCCAGCACCGGTGGCCTGCACGCCGTCGTGGTCACCATCGCCAACACCGGCACCTCCGCCGCGTCGTTCGCCGTGCAGGTGGACTTCACCGACACCAGCGGAAAGACGGTGGACAGCGCGATCGTAGGCGCCGACGACGTCCCCGCCGGGGGCAAGGCCTCGCCGGTCGCGTTCAGCACCCAGCCGGCCGACGTCACCCTGCTCCCCGTGGTGGTCAAGGCCGTGCGGTACTGACCGCACTGACGCCACGCCGGTGTTGGGCACAGCGGGGTCACCGCGTTCGCCGACAGGGCCCAGGAGACGGTCCGGCCTGGGGCAGCTGACAGATCGCGAAGAGGAGCGCTATGATCCTCGCGATGACGACTCATTCTGTTACCAGATTGGGGGTCCCATCCGCGCAAGGTGAGTGCTGATGCTCACTCGGACCGCGAATGGGGATTCCCACCTTTCCCTCTGGCTGCGCGTGCGCGAGTTCGCCGTGCCGCCGTCCATGATCGAGACTGCGACAACCCGCCGGTGTGCCGGAGACTGGGCCGGGGCGTGCGCCGCCGCAGGCATCGACGTCGACCTCAACCTGCGTTCCCTGGCGCGTACCCATGGCCAGGACCTCGTGGCCCGGGTGCGGGCCGACCTCCGCCGGCTGGCTCCTGACCTGTTGCGCTGGCACATGCCGAGGATCGCTCCTGACGGGCTGCTGCGCCCGGGTCTGACCATCGCGCTGGCCCGGTACGACGCAGCCGGGCGTGACGGCGAATGCCCGGTGCACCTCGTGGCCCGGACTCCACCGGCCTGGGCGGATGCCGGTCAGCGGATCAGCCTCGCACTGTGGGACGGATCCTCCGCGGAGGCCGTCACCGGCCGTTATCCGCATCCCCGTCCCAGCCGGCGGTTCCGCCTCGACCTGCACCGCCACCTGTGGGACGCGGAAAGGGCTGATGAGCTGCGGATCCGGTCCGGGGCCGACCGGCCGCCCGCCGACGGCCGGCCTGTGCTGAACCGCGATTCGACGGGGCTGGTGCCACGGTGGCGCCGCTGCGCCGTTGACCGATGGGCGGCCGAGGCGGGGATTCTGCTCCACGCAGAGGGGCGGCCCACCGATACCGTCGCCGTGTGGCTCGGGGCCCGACGCCGGCTGTTCCTGGACCTGGCCGTGGACCGGGACGGCCTCGGGCCGCCTGCGGTGCGGATCGCGGCGACGTCCACGGACGGCGGTGCCTCCGCGCTGCCGGTCCTGCCCGACGCGGCGACCTGGGCGCTGCCCGACCTGGAACTGATCCGCACCGGTTCGATCGAGGCCGATCGGCTGCACCCGCTGGTCGCCTCGGCACTGGTACCGGGCCATTCGCCGGCCGGTCCGTCCCGGACTCCGGACCGGCCGGGACAACCGCGCCTCGTGGAGTGCCGTGGAGCTCAGCACCGGATCGGTCTGGTCGACGGGGTACTGGCTCCGCTGGACCATGACCCGGCCGAGGTCCGCCGGGAAGAACTGCTGGCCGCACTGACCGGTACGCCGCTTCCCTGCCTCCAGGCGATCGATCTGGCGCACCGTCGTCCGGACTGCCTCCCGGGGGTTCGCGAACGCCTGGACCACGGAGACACCGCCGGTGCGCTGGCCGTCGTCGAGGGCCTCCTGGGCCCCGACGCGCTGCTGCGCAGCGGCGATCTGCGGGACGAACTGGAGGCGGCCGCGCTGAGGCGGATCACCTACGGACTGTTCAGGGCAGGCCTGGTCGGCGCCGGACCCGGACCTGTGGCCGGACCCGGATTCGGCCGCGTGGATCGTGGCCGTTCGGGCGACCGCCGTTCCCGCCCGCGCCACGCGCTGACCCGCTGACCCACTGGCCCACTGGCCCACTGACCCCGGGGACCCCGTTCCCCGCATCTGCTCGACCCACCACCAACCGACAGGTGATCAGACATGCCCGCACACACCCGGCCTGCCGCCACCGGCACCCCCTCCGGCCGAGCCCATGCCTCCCAACTCGACGTCGCCGGCGAGTTGCTGGTCCTGCTGCGCGACACCACCACCGAGCCGCGCCCCGACACCCAACTGGAGGCCCTGACGCTGGCCGTGGCCGCCGACCTGCCCGTGCTCCTGTGGGGTGAGCCGGGAATCGGTAAGACCGCGGCCCTGACACAGCTCGCGACGGCTCTGGATCTTCCGCTGACCACAGTGATCGCCAGTGTGCACGAGCCGTCCGACTTCTCGGGGCTGCCCGTCGTCGGTGACGATCCCGCGGAACAGGGTGTCCCGATGGCTCCGCCGGACTGGGCTGTGCGACTGGTCCGGGCCGGCCGCGGGCTGCTGTTCCTGGACGAGCTGTCCACCGCGCCGCCGGCCGTTCAAGCAGCCCTGCTCCGCCTCGTACTGGAGCGGCGGATCGGCACCCTGCAACTGCCGCCCGGGGTCCGGATCGTGGCCGCCGCCAATCCACGCTCCTCGGCGGCCGACGGCTGGGAGCTGAGCCCGCCGTTGGCCAACCGGTTCGTCCATCTTCAGTGGACCCACGACCACGAGGTCGTAGTGCGCGGCCTCGGCGGGACATGGCCCCGGGCAACACTTCCGCGGCTCGCCCCCGAGAGGCTGCCGGAGGCCGTGGACTTCGCCCGCCGCGCGGTGTGCGGGCTGCTGGCCGCCCGTCCGGGGCTGGTGCACCGGCTGCCCAGCAGTGAAACCCGTCGGGGCGGGCCCTGGCCGTCACCCCGAAGCTGGGAGATGGCCCTGTGTCTGATCGCCTTCGCGACCGCGGCCGGCTCCTCCAGGGAGGTTCTTTCCTTGCTGGTCAGGGGCACGGTGGGGGACGGCCCGGGGCTGGAGCTGCTGGCCGGCCTGGACCGGATGGACCTCCCGGACCCCGAGGCGCTTCTCGCCGACCCGGCGGGTGCCGTGCTGCCCGAGCGGGGGGATCTGCGCCAAGCCGTGCTCGACGGCGTGGTGGCGGCGGTCCGCAACCGCCCGGAGAAGTCCCGCTGGGACGCGGCGTGGGCGCTCCTGGTCCGGGCGTTGGAGACCGGAGCCCCGGACCTGGTGGTCGTCCCCGCGACGACACTCGCCTCGCTGCGCCGGCAGGACTGGGACGTTCCGGCGTCGATCGAGCGGCTCGCCGGAGCGGTGTCCCTGTCCCGGCGAGCAGACCAGGCGGCGGTCCGGGCCGCGGCCGCCGCGAAGGCCGGCCGGTGATCCCGGAGGCGCCGGGGACCTTGGACCTCGACAAGCTCTTCGCCGCCCGGCTGCACGCCGCGCGGGTCCGGCCCTACTTGGCGACGGCGCTGTTCGCCCTGCACACCGTGGAGTCGCGGCGGGTACCGACGATGGCCGTCGACCGGCACTGGCGGTGCTACGTCTCGCCGGCGTTCGTGGCTCGGACGCCGGTGGAGGAACTGGCCGGCGTATGGGTGCACGAGGTTTCGCACCTGCTGCGCGACCACCACGGGCGCAGTGACCGGGTCGCGCGCGAACGCGGGCTGAGCGGCCCGGGGGAGCGGCTTCGGATGAACATCGCCGCGGACTGCGAGATCAACGACGACGTGTTCGGTGACGGGCTGGTCAAGCCCGAAGGCGCCGTCGAGCCAGGGCTTTTGGGGCTGTCCGAGGGCGAGCTCATGGAGGACTACCTGCGGCAGTTCGGGCTCGGGCCGTGCACGGAGAGCCTGGCCTGGCTGGACTGTGGCAGTGGCGCCGACGGACTGGAACGGGAGTGGGACCTGGGGCCGGACGGCGCGCACGGCCTCAGCGCGCAGGAACGGGACGCGGTCCGGTTCCGGGTGGCACAGGGCATCACCGCCCGTCCGGGGCACACTCCGAAGGGGTGGCGGCGGTGGGCGGAGGAGGCATTCCACCCGCCGCAGCCATGGCGGGAGTTGCTGGGAGCGGCGATCCGCTCGGCGACCTCCGGCGCCGGCGCGGGCGAGGACTACACCTACGGCAGGCCTTCGCGGCGCTCGGCCGGGGTGCCCGGCGTCGTCCTGCCGAGCCTGCGGCGCCGGCCGCCGCGGGTCTGCGTGGTCATCGACACCTCCGGGTCGGTCAGTGACGCCGAACTGGGCAGCGCACTTCTCGAAGTCGCTGCGATCTCCCGCGCCGTGGGCGGCCGTCGCGACCTGATCACCGTGGTGCCGTGCGACGCCTCGGCCCGGATCGCCCACCCGCTGTGCCGTGCCGAGGGAATACCACTGGTGGGCGGTGGGGGCACCGATCTACGCACCGGCTTCGCCAGGGCGCTTCGGATGGGGTCCCCACCGGACGTCATCGTGGTCCTGACCGACGGGCAGACGCCCTGGCCGAGCACGCGACCGCCGTGCCGGACCGTGGTGGGCCTGTTTCCCCGGCGCCGGGCCCGGTCGTGGGACGAGGACGATCCCGACTACGTGCCGGACTCGCCGCCCGAGTGGGCACGCGTGGTTGACATCGGGTCGGCTCCCGCTGCCCGGTGAGCCCCCTGAGGGCGGCGGGGACGTGTCTCCTGCGCCCGATGGATCTCGGATCCGGCTCGGCCAGGGCTGCGGCGCCGGCCGGCACGGTGGCGAGGCGGTTCATGGGGTTCTCCCGTACCGCCGCTCGCGGTCCTCTCCTGGAACGGCGACGCCGACTCGCGCTTCCCCACCGGGGGGATCACCCGGGCCGGCCGCCGTCGGGCCGGCCCGGGTGGCGGGCGTGCCGTCAGCAGGTGACCGGGACGGTCACGGTGGCGGTGGACGGCGCCCAGCCCCACTCGGTGACCTTGAACTCGCCGGTGACGCTGGAGCCGCACGGGGCGGTGCCGGTCACGTCGCCGACGCGGGTGCCGCCGCGCGGGACCAGGACGCTGGTGTTGAGGGTGCCGAGCGAGGCGCCGCCCACCACGGAGCCGGAGAGGCTGAACGCCACCTGACGGGCCGACCAGCGGGGGTCGGTGTCGGCGAAGCCGTAGAACTTCACCTGGTTGTCGGTGACGTCGGCGCAGATCGTGGTCGCCAGGACTCCGGCGAAGCCGGCGGCGCACGTGGTCGTGGGGGTCGAGGTGGTGAGGGGGGCGGCCGAGGCCGTTGCGGTGCCCAGGGTGGTGAGTGCGGCGGCGCCGACGAGGGCGGCGGCGAGGGTGCGCTTCATCAGGTCCTCTCCCAGGAGTATTAGTGGAATGTGAAATTTCACGCCTCACATGGCACTAAGGATGGCATGTCTTCGAACGCCCCAGTCGCCTTTGGGGATTGATTGGTGCTCAGAAGAGGGTTTCGGCCTTCGATTGACCGGAAGTCAACCCCCGCTGCTCGCTGACGACAACCGGAACCGCCGGTGCCGTCCCGGTGGCGCGGCGGGTGGGCAGACGGACGACCGGTGGGCCGGGTCTCTCCGGCAGACGGTCGGCCGCCTGTGGCCTTTCGGGTGATGCGCGGGGCGCGGTGGCCGAGGCCGGCGGGCTCGGGCCGGTACGACAGGGGACGACACCCGTGCCGTCGGCCTGCTCGGAGCGGTGCCGACCGGAGTTTCGAGAAGGAGCCGCACCATGCCGGTGCCCACCGCCGTCGACCACCACGCCGAGGGCTACAGCCTCTCCCAGGCCTACTGGCTGGCCAGGGCCGCCGACCTCGCCTACAAGGACGAGGACACCATCGAGGAGCAGGCCCGGGCCTGGGGCTTCACCACGGTGCGCCACCACCGGACCGGCTTCACGCCGCCCTTCCCGCTCGAGGACACCCAGGCCTACACGATGGCCGGCGACTACATGATCGTCACCGCGTTCCGGGGCACCGAACCGCGGGAGATCCGGGACTGGCTCTCCGACGCCACCACCCCGCCCTGGCCCGGCCCCGCCCGGACCGGCTACGTCCACTACGGCTTCGCCGAGGCCCTCGAATCCGTCTTCCCCGACATCCGGAAGGCGCTCGCCGAACTGCGCACGGACGGTCAGAGTGTCTGGTTCACCGGCCACAGCCTCGGCGGCGCGCTGGCGATGCTCGTCGGAGCGCGCATGTACCTGGAGGAGCCGCGCCTGCGGGCGGACGGTGTCTACACCTTCGGCCAGCCCCGCACCTGCGACCGCACCCTGGCCGCCGCCTGCAACCAGGGCTTCAAGGACCGGATGTACCGCTTCGTCAACAACAACGACATCGTTCCGCAGCTGCCACCCGAGCCCGCCTTCACCCATGTCGACACGCTCAAGTACATCGACTCCGCGGGCAGGGTGCACGACTCGATGAGCCTGGCCGGCGGTCTCGCCGACCGGGCGAAAGGCCTGACCGCCGACGCGTTCGCCCCGGCCGGCGACGGTGTGCGCGACCACTTCATGCGCAACTACCTCGCGGCCCTGGAGAAGAACCTCGCCTGATCCGCGCGGGACGAGGTCGTCGGAGTCGGCGTCCGCCCGCGCGAAGCGCGGGCGGCCCGGTTCGGGGCGTGCCGAAGGACGTTCCTAGTCACCGCCGTCGCCGTCGCCGGAGCTCCGGTTCAGGCTCCGGCGCCGGTTCTTCCCGGAACGGCGCAGCAGCGAGCCCGCGGCGAGCGTCACGGCCGCCACGGCGCGGACCCAGCGGGGCCCGCCGCGTTCCGCCCACACCACACATGCGCACCCTCCGATGACGAGCGCCAGGACGCCGAGCAGCACCAGACCGGTCATGTTCCCCACTCCTGCGGTCGTTCGTACGGTCCTGGTGATCGTCTCAGCTCGGGAAGGCGCGTCCCAGCGGGCTGTCCGGCCGGAACCCGCGCCGCCGCACCGCGGCGGACGGCCCGTCCGGCCAGGTCGACGCCGGTGGTGGGGGGCGTGGCGACTTCTCCCGGTTCGGGACTCGTGTCTCCTGCTTCACCCGATCGGGGTCACGTCGATGGCCACGCCGTCGAGCGGGCCGTCGCCACCGGGAAGGGCGGGCACGTGGCGCGCCAGATCGAGAAAGAAGCGTTCGGCGTCGATGGCGGTCTCCGGCGGGTGGACGCCGGGGCGGCGGGCGGTGCCGTCCAGCAGTTGCGCGAGCCCCAGCGCCAGCGGGATCCCGGTCGCCTCCGCCATGTCGTCGATCAGCGCCGAGGCGCCGGGTGTATCGGCGAGCCGGGCCAGAACGGTGACCGGGCGGCCGTGGCGGGAGCCCGTCGCGGCGGCGAAGAACGGCGGCAGCGACCCGGGCCCCTTGCGGCCCACGGCACCCGCCGTGGCCCGCAGTGTGCGAAGCGGTGAGGGTTTGGCCAGGTCGGCCGCGGCGGTCTCGTTGGTGAGTTTTCCGGCGTCGATGTCGCGGCGCAGGACATCGAGGTAGGCCACCGTGCCCGGGGTGACGACCATGAGACTGGCGGCCTCGCCGGCCGGACGGAAACTGCGGTGCAGGGTGACCGGCTCGGGATGTCCGACGGTGTAGGCCGTGCCGGAGCGTCCGGTGGAGACGGCGAGGGTGACCGGCAGCAGCGGTCGTCGGTGGACGAGCCGCCCGCCGCTGACCACCGCCACGTCCCCGCTGATCTGCTCCATCCAGTGCACGGCGGCCGCGTCGGGGCGCCCGTCGGGGTCGCTCAGCTGTTCGTCGTCCCCGCTGCCGGAGACGTCGACGGGCCAGGCGGTGTACAGGTCCTGGAGGTGGTCCAGCCGCCGGACGGCGCGGGCGGCCAGCAGGTTGCTGACCCCGGGGCTGGCGCCCATGCCCACCACGGCGCAGACCCCGGCGGCCCGGGCCTCCCCGTCCAGGTCGAGCATCCGCAGGGTCGGCTCCCAGTCGTCGCAGATGTCCAGGTAGTGGGTTCCGGTCGCGATCGCGGCCCGCAGCACGGTCATGCCGAAGCGGTAGTACGGACCGACGGTGTTGAGGACGACGTCCGCACCGTCGAGCGCGGCCCGCAGCGCGGCGTCGTCGGTCACGTCCACCGTGAGCGCCCGCATCGGCGTGCCTCCGGTGCCGGCGAGCCGACGGACCAGTGTCCGGGCCGCGTCGAGGTTTCTGTCGGCCACCACGATCTCGGTGACGCCGGGGAGCCCGGCCGCCACGCGGACCGCTACGGCCCCCATCGCTCCGGGGCCGCCGAGAGCCAGGATCCTCATCGTGCACTCCGTCCGCCGCTGTCCGCCGCTTTGAAAGTGATCGTAACCCATACGATCGTATTGATGGCGAGCTATTATTGGCGGAGGGGAATCATGACCGGCCCGCGCGGCACGGATCGGGGCCGGACCGGTGGCCGTGGACCTCAAGAGCCGCGCGGCGGACGGCCCGCCGCCCGGTCCACTACCTGACGGGGCGTCAACTGTCGCCAGGCGCGGGGAGGACGTACAGCACCTGCGGCTCGCCGTACTCGGTGAGCCGCTCGGCGGGGCGGAGGCCGAGGTGTTCCAGCAGTGACCGGGAGCGGGTGTTGGCGGCCTGGGTCACGGCGACCACCGGCCACCCCGCCGGGGCGGTCGCGACGGCCCAGCGGACGGCTTCGGCCACCGCCTCGCGGGCCTGGCCGCGGCCCTGGTGGCGGGGGAGGAACTGGTAGCTCAGCTCGGTGCGTCCGGCCGCCCGGTGGTCGGCGTCCAGGCTGACCAGTCCCAGGAGCGGTCCGGCCTCCGGGCGTGGGCCGTCCGTGCGGGGCGTGACCGCGAAGGCGCCCGGCGCCCCCTCGGCGGCGGCGAGCCGGACGGCGATCCGCTCCTCGGGCACCGGGCCGCCGAGGTGGCGCCGGACCTCCGGGTCGCGGCACAGCTCGGCGAGGGCCGGCAGGTCGGGCGCGGCGAGCGGGCGCAGCGTCAGACGCGGTGTGGTGAGGGTGAGCGGCCAGTGCGGGACGAGCCAGGAGGGCGGGGTCATGCGGGTGGAGCGTACCCTCAGTCCGTCAGGGTGAGCCGGATGCCGACGGTCGCCCGCTCGCCGCGCCGCAGCCGGCTGCCGAGCAGGGTGAGCACGCCCAGCAGTCCGTACTTCTGGCGCAGCAGCGTCCGGTAGGCGGCGGTGCGCTCGGGGCCGAGGATCTCGGCGGTGGCCGGGTACTGCTCGCCGGTCGGGTTGCCCCGGACGTCGCACGGGCCGACCAGGACGTCGGCGCGGTTGCGGATCCGCCTGACCTTCCAGGAGTCCGCGACGGTCCAGATGCCGAGCGCGTCGCCGTCACGGACCACCCAGACCGGGGTCGGCACGCCGGTGCCGTCCTTCTTGTACGTGGTGACGAGCAGGTAGCTCCCGGCGGAGAGCCGGACGAGGCGTTCGAGCCTCTCCTGCGGGCTGGGGGGTGTGGCGGCGCTCATGGCCGGAAGTCTAGGCGTCATCGGCCCGGCGTCCCGCCACGGCCGGGGGCGGCCCGCACCGTGCGCCCGCGGTCGGACCACCGGGGGCCGACGGCCGCTGACCGGTCAGCGGTGCCGACGGGCGCGCAGCCGGCGGCGGGCCGACACCAGCAGCGTCCGGGCCCGCCGACCCGGTCGGCGACGGCCGCCGCCGACCACCGTCGAGCCACCGAGGGCGGTGACCTCCGGCCGGGTGAGGGGGAGGGACGGCGCCACGGCCTCGGCGGCGGCGGTCCCGGCAGCCACGGTCTCGGCAGCGGCGGTCTCGGTGACCGCCGTCTCGGTGACGGCCGGGGCGCCGTGCCGGCGGCGGGCCAGCGCGCGCCCCGAGGCCCAGAGCGCCAGGGCCACGGAGAAGGCGACCGCCGTCCAGCCGCCCGGGCCGAGCGCGTGGTCGGCCTGCCGGATCGCGCGCGGCAGGACCCCGGCCGGGGCGGAGGAGGCGGGTGCGTCGGCACCGGCCTCGTCCACCAGGCGGCCGACCGGCTCGACCCGGCCCGCCGCCGCGAACCCCCAGTCGAGCAGGCTCGCCGCCTCGTCGTACACCTGCTGCTGCGACTCCGGGTGCATCACCGTCACCAGCAGGGTGCGGCCGCCGCGTACGGCAGCCCCGGTGAAGGTGGCGCCGGCGTTGGTGGTGTAGCCGTTCTTCACCCCGATCAGCCCGGGGTACCTGCCCAGCAGCCGGTCGGTGTTGGCGATGTCGAACGAGGTGCGCAGACCGGTCAGCTTGTCCACCCCGCCCGGGAAACGGGCCGTGCGGGTGGAGCAGTAGGTGCGGAAGTCCTTGTTGCGCAGGCCGGCCCGGGCGAACAGCGTCAGGTCGTAGGCCGAGGACACCTGGCCGTCCTGGTCGTAACCCTCGGGGGAGACCACATGGGTGTCCCGGGCCTGCAACGCCTCGGCGCGGTCCTGCATCTGGGCGACGGTCAGGGCGAGGCCGCCGTTCAGATGGGCGAGCACGTGCACCGCGTCGTTGCCGGAGCTGAGGAACACGCCCCGCCAGAGGTCCTCGACCCGGTACGGCAGGTCCTCCTTGATGCCGACCAGGCTGCTGCCCGGGCCCAGTCCGGCCAGCTCGGCCGACGTGACCTTGTGCTCCAGCGACCGGTCCAGCCGGGGCAGCACGGTGTCCGCGAACAGCATCTTCAGCGTGCTGGCGGGCGGCATCGGGAGATGGGCGTCGCGCGCCGCCAGCACCTCCCCGCTCGTCGCGTCGGCCACCAGCCAGGACCGCCCGGTCAGCGTCGACGGCAGCGCGGGCGCCCCGGCCAGCGGCGCCACCTGGACGGTGGAGCGGGCCAGCCGCTCGCCGCCGACCACGGTGGCCGAGTCCTGCCCGGAGGCGGCCGGAGCCACGGCGGCGAGTACCAGCGCCGGGCCGACGGAAACCGCCGCCAGCCTTCTGACCTGGGAGGACATCTGCTGCACACGGCGAACGTACCCGCGTGGCCGTCCGCCCGCCCGGCCCGCTGCTCCGTCCGGGCCCCTCCCCGGGGCGCTGCTCCCTAGGGACCCTGCCGCTGTCCGCCCCGGGCTGCCGGGGCGGACGGCGGGCCTGGTACGGTACCGGGCATGTTCCTCCCCCGTGCGTAGTGGACCCGCCACGACCGTGCCCCCTCGCCGGGCACGGCGCTCCGGTGTCCCCGCACGCCTTCGGGTACGGCCCCGCCCTGCCCGCCTCCGCCGAGGAACGTCTCCTTGTCTTCGCAGTCTTCGCCGCCTTCGTCTTCGCGGTCTTCGCACACCCCCTCCTACGCCGCCGTCCTGCGGACCCCGCACGCCCGCCGCACCTTCGGCGCCGCCCTGCTGGGCCGGCTCTCGTACGGGATGGTCCCGCTCGCGATGATGCTGGCCGTCCGGGACTCCGGCGGCTCCTACGCGGTGGCCGGCACCGTGCTGGCCCTGTTCGGGCTGACCAGCGTCTTCCTCTCGCCGACCCGGGCCGCCCTGGTCGACCGGTACGGTCCCCGGCGCGCGCTGCCGCCGATGGCCGCGCTGTACGCCGGGCTGCTGGCCCTGGTGGCCTGCGCCACCTGGCGGCCGGGCGCGCCGCCGGTCCTGACGGGCGCTCTGGTGGTCGCCGCCGGTGCCTGCACCCCGCCACTCGGGCCGGTGATGCGGACGCTGTGGCGCCGGCTGCTGCCGGACCGGGCACTGCTCCAGCGCGCGTACAGCCTGGACACCGTCGCCGAGGAACTGCTGTTCGTCAGCGGCCCGTTGCTGGTGGGTCTGCTGCTCACGGTCGCCGGTCCGGCGGCCGCGGTGGCGGCGGGTGCCGGACTCGTCCTCGCCGGCACCCTGGCGCTGGTCTCCACCCCCGTCGCGCGGGAGGTGGACGGGACCGGGTCGGCCGTGTCCGGGGAGCGCCCGGGCGGCGGGGGAGCGCTGCGCCGGGCGGTGCTCGCCTCGGCCGCGACCGGGCTGGCGCTCGGCGCGCTGGACCTGATGGTGGTGGCCTTCGCGGAGGCGCGCGGCCAGGCCGGGGCGGTGGCCTGGATTCTGGCGGCGCTCTCGGCGGGCAGCGCCGTCGGCGGTCTCGCCTACGGCGCCGTCACCTGGTCCGCCCCGAACCGGGCCCGGCTGCCGTTGCTGGCCGCCGGGCTGGGCCTGGCGCTGGCGGGCGCGGGGCTGGCGCCGAACCTGCCGGCGCTGGCCGCGGCCGTCGCCCTCGCCGGGCTGTTCGTCTCACCCGCCGTCACCACCGCCTATCTGCTGGCCGACGAGGCGGCCGCGCCGCAGGCCCGCACCCGGGCCGGTGCCTGGGTGAACACCGCCTTCAACGCCGGTTCGGCGGGCGGCACCGCCACCGTCGGCCTGCTGGTCGGCCGGCTGCCGCTGCCGCTCTGCTTCGCCCTGGCGGCCGCTCCCGCGCTGTTCTCCGCTGCCGCGGGTGCCCGCCGGGTGCGCGACTTTGGTGGCGGCAGGTCGCTCCGAAAGTCGGATACCGGCGCTGACCTGGGTCTCTAGGCTCAGGGGCATGAAGAATCTGCTCGGTTTCGTGAGCTTCGCCCTCGTCGTCGGAGGGATCAGCGGCCTGTTCTCCGACCACCTCGGGGGCTTCCGCCTCTTCGGCTTCGTCCGCTACCTGGTCCCGGGCGGTCACGAGACCGCCGGGTACGCCGTGCTGGTGGTGCTGGGCACCGCCCTGGCCGTCGTCACCGGGCGGATCGGCCGGGCACGCTAGCGTCCGTCCGGCCGGGTGACCGCGGTCTCGACCCCGTCCAGCAGGACGGCGAGGCCGGTGCGGAAGCTCTCCCTGGTCTGGCCCTCCAGGTAGCCGCCGTCCTCCGCCGCGGGGGCGGCGGCGCCGCTCTCCAGGGCGGTCAGCAAGGGGAAGCGATCGGCGAAGTCCGGTGCGAGTTCGGCGAGTTGGGTGGACCGGGCGGACCACCACTCCTCGTCGGGCACCCCGGTGGCGGAGGCGGCCGCGCGGGTGTCGGCGGCGACCTGCGCCATCCCGCGCACGAACTGCCAGAGCGTGCTGACCACGCCTCGCAGCAGCCGGGGCTCCAGGCCCGTCCCGTGCAGGATCCGCAGCACCGTCTCCATCGCGCCCAGTTCGGACGGGCCGAGCACCGGGCGGGCCTGGGAGACCTGGAGCATCCAGGGGTGGCGCAGACAGCAGGCGAAGAGGTCCTCGGCCCAGGTGGTGAGGGCGGGCCGCCAGCCGGCGGCGAGTTCGTAGTCGGTGGGCAGTTCGGCCAGGGCCCGGTCGTGCATCAGATCGACCAGTTCGGCCTTCCCCGGCACGTAGGTGTACAGGGCCATGGCGGTGCGGCCCAGCCGCTCGCCGACCGCGCGCATCGACAGCGCGCCCATCCCCTCGGCGTCGGCCACCGCGAGGCCGGCCGTCACGATCGCGTCCACGCTCAGGCCGGGCTTGGGGCCGCTGCGCCCGGTACGGGGCCGGTCCGGCGCGCGCCAGAGCAGGGACATCGAGCGGCGGGCGTCGCCCTGTCCGGCGAAGACGACCACGGTGGCAACTCCTTATGCCGTAAAGTATCCTCGGTCGAGGTAACTCCTTATGGCGTAAGGTTATCAGTCGGTGGAACGGAACCGGAGGGTTCGACAGTGCTACTGCCCGTCACGTTCATCCAGGTCACCCAGGTCGAGCGGCTCACTCCGCGGATGGCCCGGGTCACCTTCGAGGCCGAGACCCTCGACGAGACCGTCGGCCGGCTGCCGGACCAGCAGGTGAAACTCTGCTTCCCCCGGGAGGGCCAGGCCGAGCCCGTCCTCCCGGCACGGAGCGAGGACCCGATGGGCTGGTACCGGGCCTGTCTCGCGGTCCCCGAGGCCGAGCGGCCCTGGCTGCGCAGCTTCACCGTCCGCCACCGCCGGCCCGGTACCAGGCTGCTGGAGATCGACTTCGTCCTGCACGGGGACAGCGGGCCGGCTTCCGGCCCGGACAGCGGTCCTGACGGCGGCCCGGCCGCCGCCTGGGCGCGCCGCGCCCGGCCCGGGGACCGGCTCGGCATGGTCGGGCCGTCCGAGCTCTACGCCCGGCCCGTCCCGCTCGCCACCGCCGTCGCCGAGGCCGACTGGGTACTGCTCGCCGGGGACGAGACGGCGCTGCCCGCGATCGGCACCCTGCTGGAGGCCCTGCCCCCGGGCACCGGGGCGGTCGCGTTCATCGAGGTCGCGGAGGAGGCCGAGCGGCAGCGGCTGGACAGCCGGGCCGACCTCACCGTCCACTGGCTGCACCGCGACGGCGCCGCCCCCGGCGGACCGCTGACCGCCGCCGTCCGGGCCGCCGACCTGCCCGGCGGCACGCCGTTCGCCTGGCTGGCGGGGGAGGCCGCCGCCGTCCGCGCGCTCCGCCGCCATCTGGTGGAGGAGCGCGGGCTGGCCAGGCCGTCCGTCGAGTTCGCCGGGTACTGGCGGCACCGGCTCACCCAGGACGACGCGCCCACCGAGGAGGACCTGGCCGACGCCCGGGAGAAGCTCGCCCAGGCCGCGCGGGACCAGTAGCGGCGGCGACGGCCGGACCGGCAGGGCCGGGGTGTCCGGGCGCGGGCCCGGACACCCCGACCGCTCAGAACCGCCAGGCGGGATCGTTGGCGATCGCCAGCAGGGCGGCGGTCTCCAGGGCGGCCTCCGGGCGGGCGGTCCACTGCTGCAGGGTGACCGTCCGGCCGTCGGCGCGCTGCACCCGGACGTACTGCGAGCCGCGGCCGTCCTGCGGGAAGGTCAGCGTGACCGTCTCCGCCCGGGCGCCGTCGGCGAGTTCGACCACCTGGCAGTCGTTCGTCGGCACCACGTCCGCCGGGGCGGGCACGCCGGGCCGGGCGGTGACCTTCGGCAGGGCGATCCGGGCGCAGAACGGGACCTTCGGCGCGTCGGCGGTGCGGTCGGCGCCGCCGATGAACTCCACCGGGCCGGTGCCGCCGTCCCAGTCCACCCGGAAGGTCCGGCCGGGGATGTCGCCCTCGCGCACGGTGGTGGCACCGGACGGGAGCAGCCCGGCCAGGGCGTCGCCGAGCTGTCGGCTGGTCCAGTCGGTGGGGTGGCCGGTGCCCGGGCCGAAGGAGTCCGGGCGCAGCGTCTGCGGGGCGTCGCCGGCCGAGCCGGCCAGGACCAGCGGCCCGGCCAGCGGGTCGGCGGCGGCCACGGCGGCCGGGCCCGGTGTGCCCGGGGCGGCGGGCGCCCCACCGGTGCCGGGGGTGGCCACCACCAGCGCGGTCAGCGCGGCGGTGGCCGCCACCCCGGCGCCGGCGCGGGCGAGGCGGCGCCGCGTGCCCCGGCGGCGGCCGGCCGCGACCGCCGCGCCGACCGTGTCGGCGCGCAGCGGCGGTTCGGCGCCGAGCCCGGCCGCCAGCAGGGTCCGGACCTCGTCGTGCTCGTTCAGGGCGTCGTCGATTCTCACAGGGCTTCCTTCAGTGGGGTGGGGGTGGTGGCGAGCTCGCCGAACGGGTCGGTCTCGCCGAGCAGTTCGCGCAGCCGGACGAGGGCCCGGGCGCTGTGGCTCTTGACGGTGCCGGCGGTGCAGCCGAGTGCCTTGGCGGTGGCCGCGATGTCCAGGTCCGCCCAGAACCGCAGCACCACCACCGCGCGCTGACGCGGCGGCAGGGCGGCCAGGGCGGCCCGGATCTGGAGGCCGAGCGAGGGGTCCGTCCCCGGGCCGGCCCGGTCGGGCAGCTCGGGGGTCGGGTCCTCGCGCCGCCAGCGGCGCCGGGTGTGGTCGATGCAGGCCCGGGTCAGCACCCGGTGGGCGTAGGCCTCCAGGTTGTCGATCCGGTGCCGCTTTCCCCACACGGTGTACAGCTTGGCCAGCGCCGTCTGCGTGATGTCCTCGGCGTGGTGCCAGTCACCGCACATCAGGTACGCGGTCCGCCGCAGGTGCGGCAACCGGTCCTCGGCGAAGCCGCGGAATTCCTCCAGGTCTGCGGTACGCACAGCGCACGCCCTCCGTTCGTCTCTGATCACTCCGACGGAGCCGGCCACCCCGGGGGATGACACCGGACCACGAAAATCTTTTCGGATTTTTTCTGCCGCCCCAGGACATCCTCCGGCCCCGGCACTTCCGTCGATCCCTCGGCAGGACCAGTGAGCAGCACCCGAACCGAGGGCGCCGCCCGACCGAGAGGATATGAATGCAAGGCATACGGACGGCGGGCCGGTGGACGGCCGCCGTACTGGGCGCGGTGCTGGCCGCCACGGCGGTCACCCCGGCCGCCTCGGCGGCACCCGCACCGGCCGGGGAGCACCCGGGCACCGCACCGGGCCGCCTGGTGCACGTCACCCTGATCACCGGCGACCGGGTCACCGCCCGGATCGGCGCCGACGGCACGGTGACGGTCGTCGCCGTCAAGCCCGGCACCGGCCGCGAGGAACTGACCTTCAGCCAGGAGCCCGGCCCCTTCGGCACGCTCGGGCTCATCCCGCAGGACGCCGCCGGGCCGCTGCGCGCGGGCCGCCTCGACCCCCGGCTGTTCGACATCGCCGGGCTGGTCGCCCAGGGCTACGACGACGAGCACAGCCCCGACCTGCCGCTGATCGTCGGCTACGACACGGCGGGCGGAAAGAGCCTCGCCCCCGCCGCCCCGCCCGCGGGCACCAAGGCGGTCCGCGCGCTGGACAGCGTGCACGGCAGCGCGCTGCGCGCGGAGAAGAGCCGGACCGGCGAACTCTGGCGACAGCTCGGCCAGTCCACCAGCGGCCGGTCCATCACCGGGTCGGCCCCCGGCGGAGTGCACAAGGTCTGGCTGGACGGCAAGGTCGGCGCCGCGCTCGACCGCTCCACCGCGCAGATCGGCGCCCCGCAGGCCTGGCAGTCCGGCTGGACCGGAGAGGGCGTCAAGGTCGCCGTGCTGGACACCGGCATCGACGCGGGCCACCCCGACCTCGCCGGCTCGGTCGGCGAGACCTCCGACTTCACCGGACAGCCCTCGGGCGTCGCCGACGGCGACGGGCACGGCACCCACGTCGCCTCGATCGTCGCGGGCGACGGCGCCGCCTCCGACGGCCGCTTCAAGGGCGTCGCCCCCGACGCCGAACTGCTCGTCGGCAAGGTCCTCGACGACGAGGGCCACGGCCAGGAGTCCTGGGTGCTCCAGGGCATGGAGTGGGCCGCCGCCCGCGCGCCGATCGTCAACGTCAGCCTCACCGGCCCGCCCACCGACGGCACCGACCCGATGGCCCAGGCCGTCAACACCCTCTCCGCCCGCTACGGCACCCTGTTCGTCGCCGCCGCCGGCAACAGCGGCAGGGCCGGCACCGTCGGCACCCCCGGCTCGGCCGACGCCGCGCTCACCGTCGGCGCCGTCGACCGCGACGGCACCCTCGCCGGCATCTCCAGCCAGGGCCCGCGCACCGGCGACCACGCCGTCAAGCCGGACCTCACCGCGCCCGGCACGGGCATCGTCGCCACCCGGGCGGCCGGCACCGACGGCCAGAGCCCGGTCAGCGACCGCTACACCGCCATCTCCGGCACCTCGATGGCCGCCCCGCACGTCGCGGGCGCCGCCGCGCTGCTCGCCCAGCAGCACCCGGACTGGAAGGGCCCACAGCTCAAGGCCGCCCTCACCTCCTCCGCCCGGCCGGCCGCCGGCCAGAGCGCCTACCAGCAGGGCGCCGGACTGACCGACCTCGCCCGCGCCACCGGCCAGAGCGTGTACGCGACCGCCAACGGCACCGGGATCCACTTCGACGGCCCACCCGCGGGCCCGGCCGTGACCCGCACCGTCACCTACCACAACCCCGGCCAGGCGCCGGTCACCCTCGACCTGGCCGCCGCCGTCACCGACCGCGCCGGTGCCGCGGGCCCGGCCGGGGCGTTCACCGTCACGCCCGCCCGGCTGACCGTCCCGGCCGGCGGCACCGCCGAGGCCACCGTCACCGTCGACCCGGGCCGCGTCCCGGCCGGCGCCTCGCTCACCGGGCGGCTGGCCGGCACCGCCCCCGGCGGCATCGCCGTCGGCACCGCGTACGCGGTGAGCCGGGAGGCCGTCCGGCACACCGTCACCGTCCAGGCCGTCGACCGCAACGGCGCACCCGTCGGCCCCGGCGACCGGGAGAACGGCGCCTCCCAGGTCCGGCTGCTGGACCTCGACACCCACGAGTCGTACGGCCTGACCTTCGACAACGGCACCGCCACCGCCACCGTCCCCGAGGGCCGCTACAACCTGGGCGGCAAGCTGGTCACCCCCGGCGCCGACGGCGTCAAGCCGACCAGCACCATGTTCCTCCAGCCCGAGATCGAGCTGCGCCGCGACGGCCTGCTCACGCTGGACGCCCGCCAGGGACGCCAGATCACCGTCGCCGTGCCGGACCGGCGCGCCACGCCGTACTCGCTCTCGGCCGGCTACTGCTACCGGGCCGTCAAGGACGGCGACTGCACGGACGTCGCCCTGATGATCGCCTGGCCCGGCAACCTGTACGTCATCCCCGGCGGCCGGATCACGACCGGGACGCTCGACTTCTCCGTCCAGAGCATCCAGCACGGCCCGGCGACCGGCACCGGACCGCTGCCCGACCGCTACGACCTGCTGCTGCACACCACCGGACCGCTGCCCGACCCCGCCTTCACGGTCGGCCGCGGCGACCTCGCCAGCCTGAAGACCGTCTACTACGCGTCGGCGCCCGGCACCGCCGGCAGCCTGAGCAGCTACGCCGAGGCGGGCGGGATCGGCGGACTCTCCATCGTCGAACCCGACTTCGCCCTGCCCGCGGCCCGCACCGAGTACGTCACCGTCCGCGACCAGCGGCGCGAGACGTCCTTCGGCCAGCGGACCGGCCCCGGTGGCGAGTACTACCCGTCGGCCGTCACCCAGAGCGGCACCGTGCTCTGCGCGGCCGGTGCCACCTGCGTCGAGCGGTGGAACGCCGCCGTGACCGGCCCCGGCCTCGCCCCCGTCAAGAACGGCGCGCCCGCCGTCGCCCGCGGCAGCGACGGCACCCTCACCGTCTTCCCGCAGCTGTTCACCGACGCCGCCCCGGGCCACTACGGCTCCCCGCTGCCCGACCTGCTGGACGACACCGTCCACCTCGAACTGGAGCGGGACGGCAAGCGGATCGGCGCGAGCGACCAGCCGGCCGCCGACTTCGCCCTCCCGGCCGCCGACTCCGCCTACCGGCTGACCGCCAGGGGAACCCGGGCCGAGCCCTGGGCGCTCTCCGGCACCGTCGAGGCGGTCTGGACGTTCCGCTCCGCCGCCGTCGCCCCCGGACCGGGCGGCGCCCCGCGCACCGCCCCGCTGCCGATCGGCGTCGTCCGCTTCAACGCCCCCGTCAACGCCGAGAACCAGGCGCCGCGGGACCAGCACACCCTCACCGCCAAGGTCGAACGGCAGGCCGGCGCGCCCGCCGCCAGGACCAAGCGCCTCACCGTCCAGGTCTCCTTCGACGACGGCGCCGGCTGGCAGGACGCCCCGGTCACCACCACCGACGGCGTCCACCGGATCACCGTCACCCCGCCCGCCGGGGCCGGCCCCTTCGTCTCGCTGAGGACGACCGCCGAGGACGCCGACGGCGGCACGGTCCAGCAGACCGTGCTGCGCGCCTACCGGCTGAAGCCGTGACAGCCGCCCCGCCGTCCGGCCGCACCCAGCCCGAAGAACCTGG